>NZ_JBGVBR010000055.1:0-2354 GCF_045225735.1 Succinimonas sp.
CATTCCTGGACTTCTATGCGGAGGACGTTATTAAGAGCGATGCTGCCGCTAACCTCCTGCGAAAGGCTTCTTTGCAGATTTCGCAGCAGAAGTGTTCGGATATGCAGGCGGCCTGGATTCTGGGCTATGCATTTTCAGAGAAAAGAAATATCAGGATAGGGGATCAGTCCTTCAGCGATCCCGCAGAGCTTCTGGGGTACCTTAAAAAGCTGGAAAGCGAACAGGGCTTTTCCGGTTACATCAAGTATATTGAAGAGCACCGCGCAGATCTGGAATTCTTTGCCGCCGCTATTCCGGAAGCAAAGTCCCGGGAGGCTTTAAAGCAGGTTTTGGGGGATCTTGACAGGGCCGTCTTCGGGCAGGGCGAGCTTCAGTTCAAAAACGCCAAGGCCTTTGATGACTACGTGGGTAAGCTTCTTCGGGAAAAGCAGACCTACCGTCTCCGCCGGATCCTTAACACCTACGACGCCGCTCTTAAGGAGGTATCAGAAAAGGTCTGGTATTCCAGTTCCTACGATAATCTCAAAAGGACGGTTTCCGGGTTTGTGAGGTTTGAGGAGCATCTCTTTCCCGCTGTTCAGGATCTTAAGGAATATTTTGAGAGACTATCAGAGGAGAACCGTGATACCCCGGAGTTTTCACAAACTTTGTCAGTTCTCATAACAGCGCTTTAACCGATCTCGAAAAGATCTCCGCGCTCTCGCAGGTTATCGGGAGGTTCCGGTCTTATGCTGGCTCCGACTCCGGCGAACAGGCCGACATTACTGTAAAGGGCGTCACCTATCCCGCGGTTAAGCCCATGCAAGTCAAAGCAGGGGAGTACGTTAAGTTTGGCAGTTACCCCCAGAACAACGGCAGTGCCAGGGAGCCCATTGAATGGCTGGTTTTGGAGGTTAACGGCGATGAGGCCTTCCTGGTGAGCCGTTACGGTCTTGAATGCAAACAGTATCACAGCGGGGGAAGTATCACCTGGGAAGACTGCGATCTCAGGAGGTGGCTTAACAATGATTTTCTGAAGGAGGCCTTCTCTCCGGAGGAACAGAGCAGAATCAAGCTCTCTGATGTGGTGAATGACAATAACCGGCAATATGGCACCAGCGGCGGAAGGTATACCTTGGATCGGGTTTTCTGCCTGAGCCTTGCGGAGGCGGAACAGTATTTCCTTGATGAAAGCGAAAGCCAGTGCCGGCCTGCGTCTTATGCCCGTAACCAGGGAGCATGGGCAGATGATGGCACCGGCTGCTGTTATTGGTGGCTGCGGTCGCCGGGCAGCAGTCAGGGCCACGCAGCGTACGTGGATACGGACGGCGCGGTTTACCCGTTCGGTGACTTCGTCAACATTGATTACCACGCTGTGCGGCCTGCTTTAAGGCTAATCTGGAATCTGTAATCTTCTGATCCGGGAATCAGCCGCTGCGGCGTAATCACCTTATTCAGCTATGAATGGGCCGGACATTATGTTCGGCCTCCGGGAGTTTTTCATGATCGCTTTTTCCTTTGGCAATGAATGCTTTAACACTCCGAATTCGGAAGAAATGATTTACCTCGTGATGGCCCCGAAAGCCCTTTACGCCTACCGGGATGATTTTGTGTCCCGGGCTCTGGAGTTTCTGGATTCCGATGATGAACTAAGGTGCTTCTGGACAGAGGAGTTCCGGGATCGTGTTTATACCCCGGTTTCCGATAAAGATCTCGAGTGGTTGAAATCCCGGCTGGAGAAAATGAACCAGAAGATAACCATCGTGTATGAACCCGTGCTCAGCGCTGTGCACCTGATTCCTCCGGAATGGGATGACATGACCGTGGTGCTGGAAACCGCCGCGGAATACATCCTTTTCTCCTGGGGCACTTCTGTCTGATGAACCTGACGGAGCTGTCGCATTCTGATCAGGTTTACCTCTGCTTCCGCCTTCACCTTCTGCAAACCTCCTGTTTCAGACGGGGAGCTAAGCCTTGCCATGTCTCCGCTGATTGATTTCC
This sequence comes from Succinimonas sp., assembly GCF_045225735.1. Classification (NCBI taxonomy): domain Bacteria; kingdom Pseudomonadati; phylum Pseudomonadota; class Gammaproteobacteria; order Aeromonadales; family Succinivibrionaceae; genus Succinimonas; species Succinimonas sp. The sequence goes on from NZ_JBGVBR010000055.1 coordinate 1,981, forward strand.
CGGGTATTTTCAGGAAAAGCGCTGTCGCTGTTACCGGGGCGGGCAGAGTTCCTTCGGAGGGAAGGCAAAAACGGCTTAAATACCGGATTGCCTAGCGGCATGATAAACACCATGAGACAAATACTGTCAGGAACTGTCTCAAAATAATATGTAACTCTTGGGATAGAAACATAACTCTCATTATGATACACTTTCGTGTAAGAACACGGAGAATTGCATATGGCAGAGGCAGATGTCAGGTTAACTCAAATCCTGCATGATGCAGGCGAGTTATCCCAGAAGATTTTCAATGAAAAGCAACAGCGTTTATTGAGCGGGTGCATATCAAAGGCTTATGGATACGGTGGCGATAAGATTGTTGCATCAGCCTTTGG
>NZ_JBGVBR010000056.1:0-6383 GCF_045225735.1 Succinimonas sp.
GCCTTTTCAAATTTTTAAGGATTTTGTTCATCAGGATTATCTTACCCTGTTTTATGACTATAAAAACGCCGGCGATAGAATAACCGCGCTGATCGGACATGTTAACAAGGAATTGCAAAGACTGCATGAAGCTTTGACGAACTATGCTGAAAACCTGAAGAAGTACAATGAACGTCTCGCCGCTGCGAAAGAAAAGAAGGAAGATGAGCCAGTTCCTCCAGAATTGCCAAAAGTTAGCGTGTCTATGAAAAAGTATGTTTATCTCAGACATGTCAAAGAATCAGTGTATGAACCGGAAATCATCAAAAAAAATCTTCAAAATGATATAAATGAAAAAGGATTGTATAATATTTTATCTTCTGAGAAACTTGAGCCTAAGCAAATTGCAGATTTGTATACTTCGCGCACATCATCTGAAATTCAGTACAAAATAATAAAAACAGAACTGGGATATGGTCAAGTTCGCATTCATTATACAACCAGTCTTTATGCCAAGTTCGCTTTAGGATTTATTGCCACAATTATTCGTTACCAATTTCAATGTTATGCCAGAGGTATTTCCAGAAACACAAGTGATATTATAAGAGAACTGAATTTAATTTCAGCAATTAAAATTAATGACGTATACACCCACTCTCATACGGAAAACGAACGTCAGCTTAATTTCTTTAATTTTTTTGACTGTGATGAATCTTTAATTGATGAATGTATCAAAGAAGAGAATAATAGAATTGCAGGACGTCTTCCAACACCAAGACATCGCAAAACTGGTGTAAAGCCTGGTAAAAAAACAGCAAATGCAAAATATTCGAAACAGGAACAAAAAACTGATACTAACAGTGAATCAGATATTGTAAAATCTGATAATCAGGATGCAGCTAACAAAATTGATTCTGTTTCACAACCGGAAATCAGTCAGGAAACACTTGGTAATAAATCAGAACCTAAGAAAAGAGGTGTAAAACCGGGAACCAAAAGAGGGGACTTTAACAAAGATGGCTCCCCTAGAAAGAAGCCTGGTGTACCACAGGGGACTCATAGGGGAGAGTTTAAGAAAAATGGAGAGCTCAGGCAAAAACCAGGCCCGAAATCCAAATCTGACGCATCTCCAAAAATGGGCGAGTAGGCTCCCACAGAGGGCCTTGATCTCGTCCTGTTAGTACCAATTTTGGGGCATTTTATGTTGATAATCAGGAGCTCCTTGTTGTCTCCTTTGAGCTTCCTGAACGCATCCTCGCCGAAGTAGCGGATGTGGGCTTTTTCGCCGTGAATAACGAGAACCGGGGTTCTGATTTCATCGGCATACTGCAAAATCGGCATGTTTTGCCCAAGGAAAAACGCCGTTCTCCGTCCCAGAAAGACCAAAACTCATCATGCCGAGACAGATTCTGGAAACATCCATGCCGGTGTTACCGAATTTCACATATTTCATAGCGCATCCTCATCACTCGCTGAATTCCCAGCTGATATCCTCAATAGTACAGAACGGGAATGCCTAAGTCATTAAATACCCCCAAAACACCGCTAAAAGTGTCTCAGACTGTCACAAAACAATGACCAAAAACCACAGACATCTAATGAAGAGAGGCGCCGGACGCCCTGCGAGCGCAAAAAGCCAAAGAAACGAGGAGACAGAGAGGCGGGGCTGGCAGGGAGAACGCCTTTTCAGACGGCTGCCGCCTAAGAGGAGCGAACGACAGGAACAGCGGTCAGGAGTCCCTTACAGGACGGGCATTGGCCAGCCGCCGGATACCGCCGCTTCCGAGGAGATAAAAAACTCCGGCATCTTCCGGAGTTTTTGGTTACTGAGCTTTAGTCTGTCCGGGCCGGGAACAGATCCTGCCCGCATTGCCTGTTGCTTACTTGACTTCGTTATTACCTATTATTTGAGCGCCCTCGAACATAGTCCCCTTCAGGGCATCACCGTCCTTCTTTTCCTGCTGCTCGGGAACCTGGTTGTTTTGACCATTGTTCTCGGCCTTCGGTTCATTGTTGTCCTTTACCTCGTTCACAACATTGTTCTTCTGGTCGTTCTTTACCTCGTTCCCGACCTTGATCTCCTGGTCGTTCTTTACCTCGTTCCCCACCTTGATCTGCTGGTCGTTCTTTATCTCGTTCCCGACATTGATCTCATTACGATCCTGAATCTCATCCTCGACCTTGATCTCATTAACCTTTATCTCAGGCTGGTTGACGGGTTTCTCTTCATTCTTTTTATTGATCAGAGCGTCCATAAGCTTCTGCTGCTCGGCGCGCATCTCCTCCCTCTTTCTCAGGAATTTACGCGTGCTTTCGCTGGGCTGCCCTTCCTTCGCGCAGGCCTTAAGAACATCATTAAGCCCGTCTATGAGATCGCTCTTGGTATGAAAATCGATAAATTTGGCATCGGCGATCAGGGTTCTCAATGATTCCAGATTGGTCACAAAATCCGGAGCATCAGTTTTTTCCATGTCAAACTTGCCGATAGCCTGCTTTATGGCGTTCTCTTCAATGCGGCCATTAACAAAATCGCCCTTATCTTTGATGGCGCCAAAGCCCTTGGCCAGTTCCGCATCATCAATGGTCTTGTCATTATAAGCCTTAATCAGATCATCCTGAGCCTTGCTCACCTGCTCCTTCACCGAATCATAATCCTGGCACTCATCGATATGGGCGAGAGCAGCGGGGAGCGGATCCTGACCGTCCTTGTTTGTGTACCTCTTAACATTCAAAAGGCCGTCAAGCTCTGCATCAGAAAGGGTTACCACCCCGTCATTCATAGCGGCAAGACGTTCCTGAATAGAGGTCTTGGCAGCCACTACCTCATCGGAAGGGTCGGGGATCTGGCTGTAACCGGCCAAAATGTCTCTGAGAAGCTCTCTGGTTTCTTCATTGGCCTTGAGGACTTCCGGGGACGGGTTATTGCCGGCTTCCGGTCTGATTTCCTGATTGACATCCTGAACTTCAGGTTCCTGAATGATGTTGTTATGGTTAAGCTGGTTGATGTTAGCAGTCATGATGTTATTCCTTCTTCTGTTGTATTAGCTGTTCAGAAAACGTTGCTAAACAAAAGGGGTTACAGGATATCCGGCAAAAATGTTACCGGGATCTTAAAAACCAAAACAGTGCCAGTACCGCAATAATGCCGGCGGCGGCGAGAATAATCCTTGCGTACAGCCATCTCCGGGCCTTTCTCTCTTCTCTGGTCTCTCTTTCCCGAACCTCTCGAATAAGAAGCTCGGCGGCGGCGGTAGGCGTGGCCACGGAATAGTCCGCTGCCTCATCGGCTAGGGAACTATTGATCTCATGGCCGATGGCGGCAATCACCGGGATTCCCGAGGCAAACACCGCCTTCACCACCTCTTCGCTGCTGAACACTGCCAGAGATTCCAGACTGCCGCCGCCCCGGGCCAGGATAATAACATCGCAAATGCCCTCGCGGTTTATGTAATCCAGACTTCTGACAATGGCGTCTCTGGCGCCCCGGCCCTGCACCTGGGTGGGGTAAAGCCTCAGGGCGAAGGGGATGCCGCTGTTTTTTACGGTAGCCTCAATATCATGAATCACGGCTCCGTCCGCGGCCGTGGCAATGCCCACGTTTTCAAGATGCTCCGGAAGCGGTCTTTTGGCAGTCTCGTCAAAGTACCCCTGCTCCCGGAGCCGTTCCTTAAGCTCCAGAAAGCGGAGATGACGTTCCCCCGGCCCCTCGGCCCTGATCTCCGAGAGCTCCAGCTGCAGAGATCCCCCGGGGCCGTAGTAGCGCACCCGGCCGGTAACCAGAACCTGCGAGCCCACGGCGATCTCCGGCGGGATCTCCGCCGCAGCGGAATTATCCGCTCCGGCCGTCTCGCCGTCCTCGTCCCCGCTTTCAGAGTCGGAGGCTCCGGGAAGCCCGGAGTCCGGAAAGCGGGATTTCCGGGGCGGCTCCAGAGCGGCGAACACCCGCCGGGGCACCACGCAGGAAATCATGCCGCCGTCATCGGAAAGAGTGAGATACCAGATGCCGGGCTTCTTTTTAAGGCTGGTGATTTCACCGGTAATGGTCTGTTCCCCGAGACTTTGTTCCAAGGCCTCCGAAATCGCCTGATTGAGCTCGGAGACTCCGGGATGGCGCTCTTCCGGAGCCGGGGCCGCCCCGCTCCCGAAAATCCTGCTCCAAAAACTCCAAAACCCCATAAGATCTCCCGCTTTCCGTCTTCCGGCTATTGTACCCCGCGCATCCGAAAAAAACCGCGCCTTATTCTGAAACGGGAGACACGGCAGGATAACTGCACTATAAGCCCTCTCAGCCGGGCTTTTTAACATTATCTGCAGGATAGTCCGGATCCACCGGATTCCCGCAGCCGGGACAGATATCGATATTGGAAATCTTCAGGTTCAGAATCTGATGGCAATGGGGGCATCGCACGGTCTTTACCATCCAGATCACCGACCAGATAAGCGCTGCCGCCGAAAGGACTATCAAAAACCAGTTCTTGCCGTTATAGGGATCCTCGGCCGTGGGATAGTGGGTGCCCCACATCATCAGGAGAAGACCGCCGGCGGTCATGATGTAGCCGGCGATGCGATTATGCCGGGGATCTCTGAACTGTTTCATATGGAGCTGCCCTTGCCAATAACTCGAAAAAATGATTCGTAAAAAATGATTTTCTGAAAAGATGACGGAGGCTTAAGCATCTAAACCCTGCTAATCCCTGCGATTATCATAGTCTCAGGGATTCCTGCCGCGCTGATCCAGGTCATAAACGGGATTATCGGGATCCGTGGGATAATGGCACCAGGGGCAGACATCGATGTTATAGAGCTTGAGATGCAAAAGACGCTTGCAGTGCGGACAGCGCACCGTTTTAAACATCCAGATTCCCGAAAATACTAACAGGGCTCCGGAAATAATAAACAGTAAAATGTGAAACAAGGTCACGGCGCCGTTCTCTCCGGGATGCGCGGAAGCGAAAGCCAGTACGCCGAAACCGCTGAACATAATCGCATAACCGGCCATTCGGTTAAGCCTGGGATCCCGGAACTGCTTCATAATTTTTCCCTCCTCGTCCCGAAGACATCTCCGGAATTACCTGCGGGTATCCTGACATGTCCGGAACTCAACTCTGCTGTTTAATGACTTCTGCCATCATCTGTTCTTTTACCGCTATCCCGCCCGGGACTCAAGGTTTTTCCGGCAAATTTGCCGGAAGGAACGCCATTCCGGAAGATCCCGGGGTTGCGCGCCTCCGGAAAATAGCTACAATCTCTCCCGGAACAGAAGATCCCTCCGGGAAAAGCCCCTTATGCCCTTCCCCGGCAGGAAACCAGAGACAGCAAGCAAAAAGGAATCCCGCTTATGAAAACCATAAGAGTCGCCGCCGCCATCATTGTCAGGAACAACAGAATATTCGCCACCCAGCGAGGCTACGGAGAATTCCGGGACTTCTGGGAATTTCCCGGCGGCAAAATCGAAGCAGGAGAGGATCCCCGGGACACCATCAAAAGAGAAATAAGGGAGGAGCTGGCTGCGGACGTTACCCCGCTTAAGCATTTCACCACTGTGGAATACGACTATCCGGAGTTTCATCTCAGCATGGAGTGCTATCTCACACGGCTCAACAGCGGCACTGTCACCCTGCTGGAGCATGAAGCCGCCAAATGGCTGGCCCGGGAGGAACTGATGTCCGTAAACTGGCTGCCGGCGGATCTTTCCATTATCGCAGATCTGGAAAAGACTTCCTTCACCCTGCCGGAGGACTGACAACCGGGGACGAATCGGGCCAGCTGACGACACCTGCCCAGATGACCAAAAAAAAACCCCGCTTTTACGCAGGGCTATCAAAAGGCAAGTTAATTAGAACATATTCCCCCAAAAAATGCACAGGAATAGTACGAGTTTTTAGATCTAGTTCAAATTTTTGGACTTTTCAGCGGTTTTGCTGTAGAGAAAAATCCAAAACAAGCCCGTCCCTTTGTCTTTCCGCAGCCGAGATCCTCGAGATCCAAAAAAAAAATAAACGGCGAGCCCATGCCTGAAGCCGGTTCTCACCGTTTTGACGACTAATGTTACGTATTACAGCTGCGGCACAGCCCTTGCGTCAGGGATGTAATTATGGCCATGAGTCCCTTTAACCGCAGGAACTCTTCCGCATTTAAGGCTCAGCGGGAACGGAGGGAGCCGGGGCTTTGAACATTTCCAAAAAAGGATGAGGCCATACCTTCAGAAGATCCCGCACATAATCCGGGGTTACGTGATAATGTTCAACAACAAAATCCAAGATGTCTTCATCAGATTGTCCCAGTATTTTCAGGGAATTAATCGTTCCCACAACCATCATTTCCAGCCCTATTTGATCAAAAGCATCCATCACCATATTATCCTCCTTGGTCAGTTCATCCAATATTTTAGATTTTGTTACAGT
>NZ_JBGVBR010000057.1:0-4580 GCF_045225735.1 Succinimonas sp.
CTCTGTCAATACGAGATCCGCATTCCGATCAAAAAGGCGCGGGCTGTCCGTTTACAGGGAAATTTCTGCATATTGATGTCAGTGCCCTCAGTTAAGGCATGGTTTCTTCAGGCAGGGACGGAATAATCACCCGGGATTTGCCGAGACGAGTGTACCGGGCATGGTATTCTTCAATGGTCAGATATTTGCCGTCAATTACGGCGCCGATGGCCCGTTTTTGGGATTGCCGGCAAGCGACAGTATCCGCTGCTTCTCTTCTTCAGATTGTCCTTTCATCATCGTCTCCGGTATCAGCTTTAATATTGTTATGATATGCCTGTTGTACTAAATGTCACTGTTATTTTGTAAATTATTGCATTCTATAGCTTTGATCTGCAATCAAGACTGACAATTCAGACAATCAGCGCCCATAAATCAGCACCATAAATTCTGCGAAGGCAAATCCTTTTAAATTAAGGCTTTGACAGAAGATGACGCATCTGATCTGAGTTTGCGTTTTCAGCGTTACTGTAATTGGTACTGTGTTTTGGCCGGGCGGTTTTGGCAGCTCCAGACCGACAAGATGCCCCGACAAGATAACAGCAGGATTGCATAATTGTCAAAGCAGGCATCTCCGGACAAAAGTATCGGGATTTATCGTTACCGGTTCCGGCCTGAGCAAAGGATCAGCCCGGCGGCGTCACAAGGGACCTGACTCCGCCCCGCTGCGGGGTTCCCCGCCCTTTTCCGTTCCTTTTTTCTCCTCCTTTATTGTCATCCGGCGATCTGCTACAATACTCACAATTTTTTTACACTGGAAAGGTTAACGGAGCTTTTCATAATGACAGACAAGTCAAATACCTTACTCGTAACCTGCGCATTGCCTTATGCCAACGGGTCCATTCACCTGGGTCATATTCTGGAACATATCCAGGCGGACATCTTTGTCAGGTTCCAGAGAATGCAGGGACGCCGGGTTTATTTTGTATGCGCCGACGATCAGCACGGCACCCCCATTATGATCAAGGCTCAGAAGCTGGGCAGAACCCCCGAGGACGTTATCGGGGAAATGGAAACCGAACACCGCCGGGACTTTGCCGGCTTCGAGATCAGTTATGATCACTACTACCGCACCAACTCTCCGGAAAACCGCGAAATTTCCGAAAAGCTCTACACCATACTCCGGGATCGGGGCTACATTCAGGTAAAAAAGATCTCCCAGCTCTTTGATCCGGAAAAGAAGATGTTCCTGCCGGATCGCTTCGTGAAGGGCACCTGTCCGAGATGCCACGCGGAGGATCAGTACGGGGATAACTGCGAAGTCTGCGGCGCCTCCTACTCTCCGGCCGAGATCATAAATCCCCGCTCCGTGATTTCAGGAGCCGTTCCGGTAATGAAGGAGTCCGAGCACTATTTCTTTGACCTCCCCAAGTTCGAGGGCTTCCTTAAGGAATGGATCAATTCCGGATCCCTGCCCAAGGAAATGGCCAATAAGCTTCAGGAATGGTTTGACGCCGGTCTGCAGCAGTGGGATATCAGCCGGGACGCCCCCTACTTCGGCTTTATGATCCCCGGCACGGAAGACAAATACTTCTACGTCTGGCTGGATGCGCCGGTGGGGTATCTCGCTTCCTTCAAGAACTTCATGACCTCCAAGGGCATCGATTTCGAGGAATTCCTGAAGGAAAGCTCCGATTCCGAAATGGTGCACTTTATCGGCAAGGACATTCTCTACTTCCACAGCCTTTTCTGGCCGGCCATGCTTCACGGCGCCGGCTGCCGGGTGCCGAACCATCTCTACGTCCACGGGTACGTTACGGTGAACGGCGCCAAGATGAGCAAGTCCAAGGGCACCTTCATCAAGGCTGCAACCTACCTTAAGCACTTTGATCCGGAATGCCTCCGCTACTACTACGCCTCCAAGATGAACGGCCGGATCGACGATCTGGATCTCAATCTCCCGGACTTTGTGGCCCGCACCAACTCCGATCTCGTGAACAAGCTGGTAAATCTGGCCTCCCGCACCGCCGTGTTTATCACCAAGAAGTTCCAGGGAAAGCTGGCCGCCTCTCTGGATAATCCGGAGCTTCTGGATTCCTTTGTCGCCGCCCGGGAGGAAATCGCCGCCGGCTACAATGCCCGGGAGTACTCCGCCCTTATCAGAAAGGTCATGGAATTAGCTGATGACGCTAACCGCTACGTGGATGAAAAGGCTCCCTGGGTAGTGGCCAAGGACGAATCCCGGAATGACGAGCTTCAAAGGATCTGCACCACCTGTCTCAACCTTTACCGGGTGCTTATCACCTATCTTTCTCCGGTGCTCCCCAAACTGGCCCGGGACAGCGCGGAGTTCCTGAAGACCGATCTCTCCTGGGATAATCTGGGCACGGCGCTCCTTGATAAGGAAATCGCACCCTTCAAGGCCCTCTTCAAACGCATTGACATGAAGAGCGTGGAGGCCATGATCGCAGACTCCAAGCAGGATCTTCAGGATCTTAACGCTGCGGAAAACAAGACCGCAGCCAAAAAGGGAGAGGCCAAAAAGGATGGCCGGAGCGGCAAGCAGTCTGACGGCAAGAGCAAGGGGAAGGATGAAGACGACGCTCCCGGCATTATCACCATTGACGACTTTGCGAAGCTGGATCTCCGGGCCGCCAAAGTGATCTCCTGCGAGGAGGTGCCGGAATCCGACAAGCTCCTTAAGTTCCAGCTGGATCTCGGCAACGGCGAAACCCGGCAGGTCTTCTCCGGCATCAAGTCCGCCTATCAGGATCCGGCGGCTCTCGTGGGAAGATTTGTGATCATGGTTTATAACCTGGCACCCCGGAAGATGCGCTTCGGGGTTTCCGAGGGCATGATCCTCTCCGCCGGGCCCGGGAAGAAGGATATCTTCCTCCTGTCTGCCGATGAGGGAGTGAAGCCGGGAGATCGGGTGTCCTGATCCTGCCTGATCTGAGGAACGGCAATCTCGCAGAATAAATGCTGAAATACCTGCCGAAATTCGTGTCTGAAAACCATGTTCAGCACATAATAAGCGGCAGAGCTTCAGGCTTAAAAAGAAACCGGGGACACCCCGGTTTTTTTATGTCTGCTGCCGAATACCGAATGCTTCCTACCGGCAGTTCTCCCGGTACACCCTTTCGGCCTTGAGGTTGCCCCGGGAGGCCGACTCCCGGAACAAGGCGCAGGCTGCTTTCAGGTCTCTGTCCACGCCGATGCCGTTCAGAAACATATTGCCGAGAGCATAGGAGGACTGATCGCTGCCCAGACGGTATCCGGTGTAGTACATAATAATCGCCATGCCGTAATCCTGAGGCACCATGATCCCCTGCTCCGAAATGTACCCCAGATAGTTCACCGCCGCCGGCACCATCATTTTGACAGCCTTGAGGATATAGGACACCGCCTCGGCATCCCGGCCGTGCTTCTTGAAGTACATCCCCATCCGGAATATGGCAAGACCGTTGCCTTTGTTTGCGGCCTTTTCGTAATAGTACCAGGCGGTTTCATGCTGCTTTACGTTTCCCCCCAGACCGTCCTGATACATCTTTCCGATAAGGTATTCGGGGATGCCGGTGCGATCTCCGGGAATAAGGCGGGCGAGCTTTGCCGCAGCCTCCTCAAAATCCATGCCCCGGGTATCGTACAGCGGAATGCTGCGGTAGTAGGCATCCGTGGCCCAGATCCCGGAACGGAGGTCGTCAGATTTGGCCAGCTCCTCCGCCTGACGATCTATCTCGGCAAAAACATCATCGGCGGGACTGGGCTTTGGGGCTGTTGCCAAAGCTCTGCCGGAACTGAAAATTCCCTGTCCGGAAGCGGAACCCCGCTGAGCCTGCGGTTTCGGGGCAGGCTTTTCCGGAAGGGACAGCGTGGAAATATTCCGGAGATCCTGCTCCGTAAGGCGATAGGATTCCCCCGGCGGAGTGTCCAGCATGGCCATCCGGATATTGTCCGGCACCTTGAGCTTGCGGTAGAGGTCATTTATGGTCACCGAGTAGCCCCGGGCGGAAAGACTGTCCCCGTCCTCATCGGAGATCCGATGCACGTACATGGAGGCTCCCGGCATGGCAGCCCGGGACGAGCCGGAGATAAATATCAGAAAGCAGGCGCTGGCGCAGGTGGCATTCTCCAGCACCACCGTGCCCATCCCGTCTTCGCTGACCCGCCGGGCGATCTCCAGAGCCGGCATTACCTGTCCGCCGGGACTGTCCAGCACCACGAATTTCGCCGGAATGCCGCCCCGGGAAAGACTGTCAGCGAGAGTGATAAAGTCCGGAGCGTCCCTGGCCCGGATCTCTCCGGTGATGGTGATATAGCCTTCCCCGCTGTCCAATCTGGAGAAGCAGATATCCGCGGCGAGAGACATGGAAGAACCGGAAAGCAGCGAGTCCAAAATCAGGGAACCGCAAAAAACAGAACTGCCGCAAAACCGCGCAATACCGGCAAGGAATCCGCACCGTTTCATAAAGGCCTCCTTTGCGCCGAATGGGAGCCCGGACGTGAGTGTTTGGGACTCATCCGGGGATCTGCTGTGTCCGGAATCTGGTTTCAGAGCTGTCAGGATGAATGCTCCCCTTCTCATTAATTATCCATCATTG
>NZ_JBGVBR010000058.1:0-9545 GCF_045225735.1 Succinimonas sp.
TGCACCATCCCTTCACGGCTCCCGAGGGCGTTTCCGCGGAGGAACTGAAGAAGGATCCCTACAGCGTTTATGCCGATGCCTACGATATGGTTATCAACGGCTATGAGGTAGGCGGCGGCTCCGTGCGCATTCACCGGGAGGAGATGCAGCAGGCAGTGTTCAATGTTCTCGGCATTTCTCCCGAAGAGCAGAAGCGCAAGTTCGGCTTCCTGCTGGAGGCTCTCAAGTACGGCGCTCCTCCTCATGCCGGTCTGGCCTTCGGTCTTGACCGTCTCACCATGCTCCTTACCGGCACGGAAAACATTCGCGACGTCATCGCCTTCCCGAAGACCACCGCCGCCTCCTGTCTCATGACTGAGGCTCCGAGCCAGCCCTCTGATGAGGCTATGGGAGAACTGGGCATTCAGGTTACCGATTTTGAGGAATAATCATAAAAGGGGCTTTGACCCCTTCTAGCAAGACATTTAGGAGATATTACTATGTCAGGACATAGCAAATGGGCGAATATCCGCTTCCGCAAGGCGGCGCAGGATGCCAAGAGGGGCAAGGTATTTACCAAGCTTATTCGTGAAATCACCACCGCTGCCCGTCTGGGCGGGGCTGATGAGTCCTCCAACCCGAGACTGCGCGCTGCCGTGGCTGCCGCTCTTTCTCAGAACATGACCCGCGACACCATTAAGCGCGCCGTGGATCGCGGCGCCGGCGGCGGAGACGGCGCTGAGCTGGAAACCGTGATCTACGAGGGCTACGGTCCCTGCGGCACCGCTATTATGGTGGAATGCATGACCGATAACCGGAAGCGCACCGTGGCTGATGTCAGACACTGCTTCACCAAGTTCGGCGGCAATATGGGCACCGAGGGTTCCGTGGGCTTCCTGTTCACCAAGAAGGGTGTTATTACCTTCGATAACGCTGATGAGGAAAAGCTGATGGAGGTGGCTCTGGAGGCCGGCGCTGATGACGTTGTGAGCAATGATGACGGCAGCTTTGATGTTTACACCACTCCGGAAAGCTTCGGCGACGTGCTGGATGCCGTGGACGCCGCCAAACTGGTGCACAGCAATGCCGAGGTAACCATGGTGCCCTCCACCGAGGCCCAGCTGGACAAGGATCATGCCGAAACCTTCGTGAAGCTCATTGATTCCCTGGAGGATCTCGATGACGTGCAGCAGGTTTATCACAACGGTCAGATCCCTGACGAGATTGCCGAAAGCATGTAATCTGTGATTATTTTTTGCGGCGGAGCTTTATCCGCCGCATCGCCCAAAAAAACAGTCCCGCACCCAAAGTCCGAGACTGTTTTTTTTGTGTCCGTGTTGCACCGCAGCGCCTGATACCTGATAAAGCCTCCGCATGACCATGGGCTGGTCTGGCGCATGATGGGGCATGGCGCAAATGGAGTGCGAAAAAAGACTCAGGCGGTTTCGAGAAGCTTTAAATAGTTTTCCGGATGGGGGTGCCCGCGGCCTATCACGAAGTTCAGGGTTTTCTCCATGGAGGTGTTGATAACCTGCTCCTCCGGAATCCCGGCCTCGTTTATGAATTCAATGGCATGCCTGAGATTCCCGATATTGGTCATGAAGTGCGCATCGGATCCCACGCTGACCAGGGCATGATACTTTTTGCAGAGCTTTGCGGTTAAAAGACAGAATTCATTGCTGCCGATACGGGAACCGGCGCCGCTGGCCGCATTGATTTCCACGGCCACGCCGCACTCGGCCGCGCAGCTCACAATGGCTTCCAGATCCTTGGGGTAGTTGGGATCTCCGGGATGGGCTATTACGTCAATAAGTCCGGAGCGGATGGTTTTCAGGGCGATTTCGGTGTTTTCGTCCCGGCCCTGGCTGGGCATGGCTCCGTTATGAAAGCCGCACAGCACCAGATCCAGCGAGCGGTAAAGCTTTTCAGGACAGTCGGTTTTGCCGCCGGGCAGAAAGTTCGCCTCGATGCCTTTAAGGACAAGGACTCCGTTAATGGTGTCCGGGAGCGCCTTCACCGAGTTCTTGAAATGGAGAATATCCGCGGAGTCAGGAAGTCGGGGGCCGTGATCGGTCATGGCCAGAATCTTGAGTCCCTTTTCCCGGGCTGCCAGAGTGTTTTCATAAATGGTGCTGTAGGCATGGGTGCTGGCCAGTGTATGACTGTGCAGGTCGGCAATGAGCTTTTCTATCATGGGTATCCGGAAGATCTGTATCTGGTGTCTGTTTCAGGTGTTTGCGTCTGGTGAATGATGCTATTTTACTATGTTCAGGATGCGCTCTCAGATTTTTTTAGCCGGAAAAACCCGGTTTAATCCGGAGCGGGAACTTAAGATACCGGCTTCCCGGCGGGGGAAGCGCCGCTCCGGGATCCGGAAAGCGCGGCCGGGAAGGCTGTCTGGAAATCCCGGCCGGAAAGAGAAGATCGGAAGCGGCGGGAAGGAGAAGTACTTATTTCCCCGAGATGCCATGGTTATTACTGCCGGAGGGGTTATGGGGCTTTTTCTTCTGGGGCTTCTGGGAAATACCGCTTTTTTCCGGAGCCGGGGAAATGGCATTAACCGGCGGCTTTTTAGCACCGGGGGTGTCTTTTCCGGAGGGCGGATTAGCCGGGGCGTCAGGGGCGGCCTTGGGGGGCTCCGGTTTTGCGGCCGGATCCTTTGGGGTGTCCCGAACCACCTTGTAAAGGTTCAGGTGCTCCAGATTGATGATGCCGTCCTTTACGGAAACAATGCAATGAAAACTCAGGTTGTCTGGGCCGTCCGCATTTCCCGCCACGGAGTATTTGGTCTGATCCGTATCTGCGGGGGTGGGCACTCTTCTGTCGGTGATTTTGATGTGATAATCCTGGCCCAGACGGAACTGCACCATGCTTTTACAGTACTTTTCCGTGCTTTTGACGTGCTTGTTGTCCTTCTGGAGCTTCTTCTGCTCCTCGGCGTCCAGGGCTCTCCGGGCGGCCATAAGCTGGCCTTCGTCCACCGTATTTCTCAGGGGGATAGCCTCCGCGTTCATAACTGCGGCAAGAGAGGCTCCCAAGGCGAGTAATGCTATCTTGTTCATGCGCTAACCGTTTTTTATCGTTTTTTCCTGACTCACCGGCCATATTAATGGGATCCGGCGGAAAATGCAAAATCCCGGAACCAAAATCAAAATCCGGGGCGGCTTAAGCCGGATCCTCCGGATGCGCGGCCATGTCCGTTACGATGCTCCGGATAAAGGGGATTCTTTCGCCGGGATCCTCCGGAACCTTCAGGATGCGGATCCGGTTCGGCCCGTCCATGCCGTAGGCGCCCGGATTCTCAAAAATCATTTTGGTGAGATAGTCAAAGCTGACCCGCACCGTGTCCCCGAAGGTCAGGGAGCCGTATTTCCGGTTCATGTCAATGGAGGTTATGCCCAGCTTTCTCGCGGCAATGCGGATCTTCTGGATCTCAAAAAGACTGGCGGCGTCTTTGGGCAGCGCCCCGAAGCGGTCAATGATTTCCGAGCGGAGGTCATCCACCTCGGCATCGGAAAGCGCTGAGGCAAGACGCTTGTAGAGGGTCAGCCTGATGGTGACGTCGTAAACATAGCTTTCCGGCAGGAGGGCGGGAATATGAAGCTCCACGGAGGTTTCCCGGGATTCCATGCTCTCGGGAGAGAGCTCCCGGCCCTCCCGAAGGGCCTCAATGGCATTTTCCAGCATTTCCATGTAAAGAGAAAAGCCGATGCCCTCGATCTGCCCCGACTGTTCCGCTCCCAGAATTTCTCCGGCGCCTCGGATCTCCAGATCCTGAGTGGCCAGAATAAAGCCGGAACCCAGCTCCTCCAGAGAGGCGATGGCATTAAGTCGTTTTTTGGCATCATCGGAAATTTCGCCGTGCTCCGGTGTCAGGAGATAGGCGTAGGCCTGATGGTGGGAGCGGCCCACCCGGCCCCGGAGCTGATGGAGCTGAGCCAGCCCCAGCTTGTCCGCTCTGTCCATGATGATGGTGTTGGCGGTGGGGATGTCAAGGCCGGTCTCAATGATGGTGGAGCAGATAAGCACGTTGTAGCGCTGATGGCAGAAGTCGTGCATGATCCGGGACAGGGCCTGCTCCGGAAGCTGGGCATGGGCCACGGCGATGCGGGCCTCCGGCACCAGGGCGGCAAGCTTTTCCTGTACGCCGCTGATGGTCATGACGTCGTTGTGGAGATAGTAGGTCTGGCCGCCGCGGTTCAGTTCCCGGAGAATGGCCTCCCGGATAAGCCCTTCATCGTATTCATGCACGAAGGTGCGTACCGCGAGGCGCTTGGCCGGCGGGGTGGCGATAATGGAGAGCGAGCGGACATTGTTCATGGCCAGATTGAGAGTCCGTGGGATGGGGGTGGCGGTCAGGGTCAGGATGTCGATCTCCGCTCTCATCTTTTTAATCTTTTCCTTCTGGGCCACGCCGAACCTGTGCTCCTCATCCACAATAAGAAGCCCCAGATCCCGGAACTTGATGTTCGCCGAGAGGAGCTTGTGGGTGCCGATAACAATGTCTACCGTGCCCTGAGCCAGCTTTTTTATTACCTCATGCTGTTCCCGGACGGTTTTGAAGCGGCTCAGGCAGGCGATTTCCACCGGGGAATCCGCAAAGCGATCCCGGAAGCTTTCGTAATGCTGGTCGGCGAGAAGGGTGGTGGGCACCAGGATGGCCACCTGCCGGGCATTGGAGACAGCGATAAAGGCAGCCCGCATGGCCACCTCGGTTTTGCCGAAGCCCACATCGCCGCAAATAAGCCGATCCATGGGCTTTTCGGATTTCATGTCCTCCAGCACCGCGGTAATGGCGCTCATCTGATCATCGGTAAGCTGGTAGCCGAAGCGGGCGGCGAAGCGGCCGTATTCCGCTTCCGGGATCTTGTAGGCAAATCCCTTCCGCATCTCTCTTTTGGCATAGAGCTCCAGAAGTCCCGCTGCCACGTCACGGATCTTTTCCTGCGCCTTTTTCCGGGCCTTTTCCCATTGATTGGAGCCCAGCCGGGTGAGGGTGACCTTTTCGGGATCGGCTCCGGTATAGCGGCTCAGGAGATGCAGGGAGGATATGGGGACGTACATTTTGGCGTTCTGGGCATATTCCAGAGCCACAAAATCCTGTTTCAGCCCCTCGATTTCCAGGGTTTCCAGCCCGAGATAACGGCCGATGCCGTGCTTTTCGTGCACGATGAATTCCCCGGGCTTGAGCTCGGCGAGATTCCGGATAATGGCATCCGGGTTAATGGTTCTCTTGCTGCTTTTCCGGGTTCTGGAGGCTCCGGACGCTCCCAGAAGCTCGGTCTCGGTAAGTATGGCCAGATCCCCATAGATAAAGCCGTTATTAAGGGGAGCCACGGCGATGCCGGTCTTATCGGGAGCGGCCAGAAAATCCCCGAAGGAATCAAAGTGCCTTGCGGCGACGCTTCCCAGAAGCATTTCCTGCAGAATGGCCTCCCGGCCCTCGGAGCTTACGGCGAAGAGCATTTTGCCGGGAAACTCCTCCCGGAATTTCATAAGGTTTTCGCAGGGGCGGGACTTTCCGTGATCCATGGCCACCGGCGGCACCGGCTCCGTGCGGAGATCTATAGCAGCCGTTGAAACGCCTTCGGGTTTCCCGGGCCAGATCCGGAAGTTCCGGAAGCGGGACACGGCCGCAAGAAGCTCATCGGGATTAAGGTAAAGAAGCTTGGGTTCCAGACTGGGATGGTCAGGGTTTCCGGCGGTTTTGGCGGCCCGGGAGAGAATATCCTGCCAGTACTCGTCCATGGTTTCCCGGATGCTTTCCATGACCAGCACGGGGCTTTCCGGGGGGAGGTAGTCAAATACCGTGGCCGTGTCCGCAAAGAACAGGGGGAGATAATGCTCGATGCCCGAGGGGATAACCTTCCGGGAGATCTGCTGATAGATGTTATGGAGAGCCAGATTGTCGGGGTTCAGGCGTTCCCGGTAGTTCTTTCTGAAGGTGTCGATGGCCTCCGGGGTTACCGGAAATTCGTGCGCCGGCAGGATGGCGATCTTTTCCACAGGCTTTACTGATTTCTGGGTTTCCGGATCAATGATGCTGATGGAGTCGATTTCGTCGTCAAAGAAGTCCAGGCGGTAGGGCACATTGCCGCCCATGGGAAAGAGATCCACAATGGAGCCCCGGACAGCGAACTCGCCGTGTCCCAGCACCTGCCGGGTCATGAGGTAGCCGGAGGAGGCCAGCTTGTCCCGGAGCCTCATAATGCTCAGGGTGTCGCCCTTTTTGATCATGATAGCCTGGGAATTTATGAAGGATTTGGGCGAAACCCGGGTCATCAGGGTATTAACCGAGGCGATGATCACCATTTTCCGGGCGGTTTCCAGCCGGGACAGTATTTCCAGCCTGCGGGAAATGATGTCCTGATAGGGGGAGAAGGTGTCATAGGGGAGGGTTTCCCAGTCCGGAAAATACCACACCGGCACATCCTTCATGATAAAGCGGAGCTCCTGTTCCAGATCCAGGGCCTCCCGGACGGATCTCGTGATTACAAGGGCCGGGGCTGCGGCATCCTTAACCGCTTCGGCAATGAAAAAGGCCGGAGCGGATCCGAAAAGCCCGGTAAATCTCTGTTTTTGCGGCGTCCGGGAAGACGGCTTCAGATTAAAGGAGATAAGAGCATCCATTCTGCTGATCCATCCTGTTAGTCCATTCTGATTTTATTTCCTGTGGCAACTCTGCATAGCCCCCGGTAATGATACCACTTTATTCGGTTTTCTCCATTTGCGGCGCTGTTGCCGCTATGCCGTGTTACGGAACCCGGTCAATTCTGAATATACCGGCATCCGTCCGGCCATGAAGATTATCATGAACTGAAGATGCCGGGGAATCTGAGGAGTATCGCGGAACGGAAATCAGGAAAAGCTGAGTTATCTTAACCCCCATAAGGCTGCAGCACGGATGGCGAATCTGAACCTGAGCGCTCCGTAAGTCCTGATGAAAATCCCGTCCCTCTGCGGGGCGGGGTTTTCACCGCATCCTAAAACTTTCCCGGAAGGCTTCTCCGGACAATGGCAATATGTCAGTGAAGAAACAGAAAACCGGCTGTCATAAGACAGCCGGCTTTTCGGAACCACGGGCTCATTTGCTATGCTGGTGCTTCGTCCGTCTCTGCTTTTCCGGAAGGCTGCAATTAAGCTCGCAAGCGTATTCGCCAATGATTGAGAATCGGGTTTATCAGATGCTCCTTAACATTGACTTTTTCAATGTCCGGAAGGACGTGCCGGCGCTCCCCGGGACTGTCAGCTTTCGGCTTTCATCTTATTCAGATGTTTCTTAAAATCCGTCAGAGCCTTTACATTCTTCTCCCTTTCTGCAATCAGCAGCTTCTCTGCATTCTGACTGTTTTTAAGGTGCTTTTCAATATAGTTCCGGTATAAATCCCCTGGAATGCTATTCTCAAGCACCAGAACGCCGCCGATGGTCAGCTCATCAACGTCTTTTAAGATGCCGGCGAATTTTTCCTGTATTCTCTTGACAATGACCATATCCCGGTCGATTGTGGCGATTTCCTCGTTTATCCGGTTTATGATGTCCTCGTCAGTCTCGAAGATGCTTGATTCCTTTGTCATGGCTTCTTTTCCTCTGTTAATCCAAGTTTTTCAGTCATCATTTTACGGTCAATGCGGGATGAGCGGAAGGCCGCTTTTGCAAAACTGCGTTCCGGAAGAAACAAAAATCCCGGGTTCCTCTGCCATAAACATCTCTTCACATCTTCTCGATAAGGCAATGATGTTCCTTTGTTTCGGAATTGTAGTTAAGCCCGACAAGCAGAACTTCCCTCTCGTCTCCGTCTTGGCGGTATCTTGCGGCGTAGTCCTGTTCCTTTATCTGGTTCAGGGCATCCTCAGCGCTGTAATCCCGCTTGAACTCAATAATCATGATCGGGAGATCCGGTTTGTTTTTTGGCACAAACACCAGATCCGCAAAACCTTTCCCTGCCGGGAGTTCCCGGAAGCTGTCATAGCTGCTCTCGGCGCACCACATAAGCCCGGATATGAGACAGAATACCAGAGCTTCCTCCTTGTTATATCCGATAACGGAAACATAGGGGGAGTTATGGATGCCGCCGACTATTTCCGCAGTCGTTTTGGCATTCAGAGATCTGATGGCCTGAAAGAGCTTTTCGGAACGTTCGATCACGGGCATGGCATTGTACCAGGGCTGCTCCCTTACAATGTCAATGAGCGTTTCCCTGATTTCCCGGTTCGGAACGTAAGCGCAGCGTTCAGTTCCGGCGTTTGGAAATTTGCGGCAGCCCAGATACCCCAGACAGACCAGAAGAGAAAACACCTGCTCCTTGTTATCAATGCTGGTCATATCGTTCTGAAAGGTTAAACAGTCAAACCAAACAGGGCCGCCGGCAATAAGATTGATGATGTCGTCCTTCAGGCCGGCAAAATCCATGTTTATAAGCCGGATTGCCTCTTCATCCGAAAAAGAAGTTCCCCAATATTTCGAGCATTCGTTTCCGGATACGGCGCGATGAACTGAAACGGGGCTGTAAATGTTTGCATCTCTGTAATCTCTCAGCTTTGCGTCAAACATCATGATTTTATAGCCCCCGTACCATTCCCGGAGAACTTCCTGAGGGACAGAACAGCAGGGCAGCCGGCAGATCTCCGCGACATCCTCCTCCGTAAAACCGAACCAGGGAGCAAATTGCCCGCTTCTTCTGGAGGATATGTGGGTGGGTAGGAGCTTTAACCTTCACCTTAGGTATGGCCCGGATTGATAGTCCGGGCCTTTTTGCCTGGGGGTGGGGGCGAGCCCCCACCCCCAGGCAAAGTGCGAACTAAAATGAACATTCCCACCCTGATCTGCGTTCTGCCCATGCCAGATATCTATAATCAGGCTCCCGTACAACACCCCTTATCCGGCCTCCAGAGATGGCCATACGTTTCAATTTTACTAAGCACGAGGCAGTTTTAGGGGTAAAGGGGCGGAGCCCCTTTAATCATTAACCGGGAAGCGCCGCAGGCGCCTTCCCTCCTTAATTATTAATCCTCGGAACTGTAACCTTTGTTCCTACCAGCATTGATTGCATAAGGGCTGGCGATGCAGGAGACTGCCGTATGCCAGACGGCGAACCCCCGCCGACAGGCATAACCCCATCGGAAATTCCGTTCCCGTGTTGTCTGACTGAGGCAGAAGGCTTTATTCGGTTACTGCCATTTGTCCTTTTGCAAGCGCCTGCTCCTGCTGGATTGCCTGCTCAATCTTTTTCCCTATCTCTTCTTTGTCAGGGTTCAATGTTCTTCTCGACGGTCGGTTAAACAGTGGTATCTCCAGAGCTGAGCATTTCAGGTATACCAGCGCTATTAGATTATCCAGATTACGGTACCCGCGGCCCATTTTGATTAAAAGCTTAATCGTAGTGTTGGTGGCTTCGCTCTTTGCGCTGTTGGCCCGATTGATAATTGAGTGCAATATCCCCTCACGGTTCCTTTCTATTTTCTCTGCCAGTTTTCTAATCGGCGCCATGTCCGAATTACTGGCATCAGCTATCCATTCATCGAGCTTTTTAGTCGCTGCTTCAGGATCTTCCTTCATATGGATTATC
>NZ_JBGVBR010000059.1:0-5400 GCF_045225735.1 Succinimonas sp.
AGGTTCTGTCAGTCAGTCTGGAAATGTAGCCGCTGCTCATGAGAGGCACGGATACGCCCTTGTGAGCTGCCTTAAGAACATAGGCAAAGGATATTACCTTGGCGTTATTCACAGACTGGTGCACCACAAGTCCGGCATCGCCTTTGGTGACATCGGGATAGCCGAACTGCTCAGCCTTCAGCGCCGGATAGCGCTTCTTGATGTCTTCCCGGGTCAGGGTGTTAACCAGCATGGTGTTGGACGGAATCTTGCTCTCAAAGGCAAGGTTGCCGCTGAAGGCATTCTTGAAGCTGAATTCGTTCACCACCAGAAGGTCATCGTTGACCTTGAGGTTAACGGGGCCCTTGATCTCCTTGCCGCTGCGATCATAGTAACGCTGGGTAAAGCGCACAATGCCGTTATAAGGAGTTTCGGCGGACACGTAGTCGCTGACGGATACGGTGGCCACAGCCAGCTCCGAGGAGGAATTGGACACGGTTACCGTATTGTTCTTCAGGGAGTATCTCTGACTGGCCTCCGGAGTCTTGCTGTGCTCGGACATATCCACCAGAATGGCCTTGCTGGCATTGTTAAGATACCCGCCGGCATTCAGATAGGAGAAGAGACCGTTTAGCTTCTTGGAATTTCCGGCATTGATGGAGGAACGGATCAGAGCCAGAGCATCATGAGGCACGCTGTTAAGACGGTACGGGAAGTACAGGAGGAGCTCCTTGTAGAAGTTCACGTCATCGTATACCCGGTAGCTGTTGGTCACAATGTTGTACTTGTCGTTAACGGCCTTGAGGACATCGGCGCCCTTCTCCACAGCCATTCTCCGGCGTTCGGTGTCGCCGTACATGCCAAAGATGTCAGCATAGTAGGCAAAGGACTCGATTTCGGGCTTCTGCTTTTCATAGATGCTGTCAAACTTGTAGATGGCATTGGTCTTGACATTTACTCCCATGCGGGCCAGAGCGTACATGGACAGCGCGGCGATGTTGTCGCTGTCATCGCTCTGCATGTCAATGAGACTGTTCTTCAGGTTGCCCAGAAGAGTCCGGTTGACATTGAAACCGGCATTGTTAGCCTCGGCCAGGAAGAGAGCGGAATAGGCCAGAGCGTATCTCTGCTCCTTCCAGGACTGGAAGTAGCCGGAGATGCCGCCGTACATGTCAATCCGGGACTGCACTGCGGCCACGGTATCATTGATGTACTTCTTCATCCGGTTCAGCTCTTTGGGATTCCCCTTCTTGCTCTTTTCCATTTCGGACAGCACCGAAATAATAGAAAGACCGGCAGCGCTCTTGTCAAACACATCGCCGTACATGGTCTCGGAGTCCAGGAAACCGGAAACGATCTTGCTCACATCGGAAAGCGGGAACTTGCCGAATCTGGCAGATGCCTGGGATCCGTCGGCAAAAACGTTATCAAAGGTAACCTTTTCGCTCTTGCCCGGATTGATGGCCACCACCCGGTTCTCCTGCATCTTGGACATGGGATTCAGCACGGCAACTTCCTTGCGGGTGCTGAAGCTGTAGCCGTCGGAGGTAACCTTAATGTCCACAAAACCGTCTCCGGCCTGCATGGCATCTATGGTTACCGGGGCCTTAACCACCGCCTTGTCCGCAACGGAGAGCTTGCCCTTGTCACTGCACTTCAGGGTGCCGGAGCAGGTGATCTCGTAGCTGTAGGAGGCTTCCTTGCCGGAAACGTTATTAATGGAGAAATCAGCCTTCAAAGTATCCCCCTTGTGGAGGTAATAAGGCATATTCATCCTGGAAACGGCCGAATCCCGGATCCTGACATCCTGAGCATAGGAGCCCAGCTTGTCGGGAGACCAGGCGCTTACCATGAGAGAAGCGGTGCTGCTGATGGCATTGAGGTCGTAATGCACGGTGGCATACCCGTTTTCCACCTTTACCTTCGGAGAATAATAGGAAAGGAGCTCCTTGGTAATATTGCTGAGAGACGGGGTTTCCGCCGGCAGATCCTCAGCGCCGTCGTCACCGTAGCCCTGACCGTTGTGATCCACGCTCTTCATGAGATAGGAATACGGATCAAAAATCTGGGATCTGAACACCTTCTGATTGTAAAGCGCTCCGTCCGGAGAAGGAGCCTTCTGATTGTTGATGCTGAGAATGCCCTTATCCACCAAAGCTGCGGTTACATAGGTATTGCTGTCGGCATTGTCCACCTTGATGCGGATATCCACGCCGTTATTGGGCTTGGCCTCCGGCACCTCGGCGGAGATCTTCAGGGTGTCCGCGGATTTGTCCATGCCCACGTAGGCCACACCGATGGATCTCCGGGAACCCAGATGCTTGCTTTCCTGAGCGGCGTAGGTGGTAAGGATGGCGTAGGTGCCGTTCACAAAATCAGGAGTGATCTTGAGAGGGAGCTTGTTATGGCCCTTCTTGACCTCGTAGTGGAACATGCTGCCGCCGCTGACGTTGTCCAGCACCAGATCGGCAAAGCCGCTGTAGGAGCTGTCAAACTCAAAGTAGGCCGTGTCGTTAACCTTGTAGCTTTCCCGATCGGTAAAGAGTTCGAATCTGTCCGGATACTTCGGATTCTCGCAGGACATGGAGCCCACATAGAAGTTCACCGAGGTTTCCCGATCTCCGTGGGTCAGCTTGGCCACATAATTGCCGTCCTGGAAGGTATAGGCAATGCGTCCGGAGGTATCGGCTTTGAGATTCATTACCCCGGCAGTGACCGGAGTCAGGTATTCATTCTGGAAATAGTTCCAGGAGCCGTTGTTGTAAACGAACTGATAGGAAATATTTCTCTTGTAAATGGCATAATCTACCTTGCCGCTGTAAAGCTTGCCGGCCTGATCCGCCAGAATGACGCTGAAATCGGACTTGTAAACATCGTCCTTGCTGAAATCAGTCTTGATGCCCACCAAAGGATCCGGAAAGCTCAGCTTGTAGCTCTTCACCCGGGTAATTATCTTGGAATTGGGATCAACAAAGTTCAGGCTGAGATCGATCTTCTGGGGATAATCGTCAGAGGTTTCCAGATCCCCGAGATTGATGGAAATCCCGCCGTCGCTGCCGGATTCCACATCATTAATGCCGCCGTAGTTCCTGAGATTCTCCAGCTCCTTCTGATTGGGGCCGAAGTAATAGTCCTTGTACTTCTCGGAGGGATGGTTGTCAGGCAGCAGAATATAGCTGCCGGACATGGCAATTCCCGGAGCCGGAGCATCATAGATGTACTTGGTCTTAATCTCCACGGGCTCGTTCTTGGAAATTACGGTCTTCTTGGTGACAATCTTGGGATCGATGCTGGAGGGAATGAAGTTGTCCACCGTAACCCTGGCAGTGCTGAGAATATTTTTCTTATCAAAGCCCAGCGCAAAACGCCACGGTCCCAAAGGAGCATTGCTGTCAAATTCAAATTCGTAATCAAAGGCGCCGCTGGCGGGATTTGACAGGGTAACCTCCTTCTGCAGAAGTCCGTCCGGACGGTAGATCATAAGCTTGAGAGCCTTGACGGAAGCCGCCTTGAGCTTGCTGTCCCGGACAATGGCCTCGTAGTAAACCTTCTCTCCCGGACGCACCAGAGTTCTGTTGGTATAGGCATAGACATTGAACTCCGGATTGAGCTGCGCGGCGGAGGTGGTCTTCACATTCTCAATCACCAGAGGATTGGCACGGAGATCCTGGCTGTAGAAATCACCGTCCTTAACCACATTCAGGAGCACCGGTCTCTGAGCATTTTCTCCGCTTACCGCCTCTTTGGCAAAGTGGGCATAGCCGTCCTTGCCGGTCATCACCGTGGCGATAACCTCGTTGGCGGCATTAACCAGCGAGGCCTTAGCATTGGCCAGAGGCCTGGCGGTGGACAGAGATCTCACGGCAATGTCAATGCCGCTGCTCTTCTGATAGGTGGTAAGACCGATATCGGAAATCACCACCGACTTGGCCACCATCAGGGCGCTGTACTTGTCATCAAGCTCGGAAAGACATTCTCCGGAATTGTCGCAGGGCACCATATCCTCTGCGGTGATGAGCAGAGTGTAAATGCCGGAATCAACATTGCCTCCCAGTTCCCGGAGATCCACCATGGTGATCTGCCGGCCGTTCAGCTTGCCGTTAAGGGAGTACTTTTTTGCGCCCAGAAATTTGCCGTGGGACTTAAGGTACTCAATAGTGCCCCAGCGGTCTTCCAGAGAATCAGTGGCCCGGGAAACGTAGCTGGCCAGATCGCTGGAGGACATCCGGTAAAGCGCCACCTGGAACTTATCCATGTTGACGCTCTCCACTGCTACCTTCTTTTCATTAGCGGCCCGGGAAAGAATGTTTCCGGGCAGGAAGTTCACGGTG
The DNA here is from genome assembly GCF_045225735.1 of Succinimonas sp. Taxonomy (NCBI): domain Bacteria; kingdom Pseudomonadati; phylum Pseudomonadota; class Gammaproteobacteria; order Aeromonadales; family Succinivibrionaceae; genus Succinimonas; species Succinimonas sp. The sequence continues at coordinate 4,311 of NZ_JBGVBR010000059.1, forward strand.
GGCTGGTGATCGATGGTGGTAAAGTCAACGGAAATATCCTTGGGGAGGCGGGTATTGTTGGCGGCTTTGATGCCCTCCTTCAGGGTGACCTGATACTCCGTGCCGAATGCCAGGCCGGACAGACACACTGACCGGTCATTAATCAGGGCTTCCGGCTCCTCATACTTGCCGGTGGCCTTGTTGAGAACCTTGATATAAGATGCCAGAACCTTGGGGGTGTTGTCAGGGTTGTCCATGCCCTGATTCATAATCAGACATGAAGTAGCCGCTCCGGTCTGGTTTTCATCAATAACCCGGAGTACTTCAATGCCGCCGGCAGCCATGCTGAACGAGGCGTACCCGGTACCTGAAATGGCAATAAGCGATAATGCCAGCTTGGATAGTTTCATCGTTGTAAATCCCTGTAAACGATAAGCCAGAGCTTATCCCTGCTCAGCCTCATAATCGGCCGCCTGCCCTGCCCGCAGGACAGAAGCGGCAGCTTCGGGAACCGGAGGACGTTCCCCGGCCAAGCTCGCGCAAAAATCCTCCTCTTTGGAAATAAGTCATTTTATTGCCTGAGCGGCCTTAATACAAAAAAATTCGCCCCGCGGGTTACGAAAACCCCGCGCGGCTTCTAATTTATGCTGAAAATGTATTCAAAAGCCTCTGATCCGGGATCCCGCTTTAATCCCGCCCTTCCCCCGGCAATTCCGCTCTTTAAAAGATTTCCCTGCCCCCGGAGCTCTCTTTCAGGAACTCGCAGAAAAATGTTTGATTAATGTCAAAAAAATTATCACTTTAGACAGCGCTATCGGCTATAATGACGCACGATTTCTGAGCACCGGGAATCACGACAGGCATCTCAGGATGTGTGCGCTGCATTGATTACGGAGATTCCGTAGTCCGTCATTAACCAAACTTTTAGAACAGGAAGGCAGAATAAATGCAGAGAATTTTACTCAGATGTAAGCTTCACCAGGCCAGGGTAACCCATTCCGTGCTTAACTACGAAGGATCCTGCAGCATAGACATGGATCTTCTTGATGCCGCCGGAATTGCGGAGCATGAGCAGATCGACATTTACGTAGTGGAAAACGGGGCCCGGTTC
>NZ_JBGVBR010000060.1:0-10864 GCF_045225735.1 Succinimonas sp.
ATCAACGTTACAGTTGATTGTTATGATAGCATAATAGGGCTAGACTTATAAAAAGTTGTAAATGTTATTTATGCACAGCTCCTAAGATAAAGCTCATCATCAAGACGGAGATCCTCTGTAAGGAGTTCAGCGCGGGGAGGCAGCCGGAGATCCTGAGGAAGACCGATATAGACAGGCTTTTCATGAAGGGAGTAAAAGCTTTCAAGAGCATTCTTTTGGATCAGGATCCGGGCATGGGAGTTATGCCGGAGCAGGTACCCAAGGCCGCCTCCGTGATCATAGTGCCCGTGGCTCAGGATCACGGTGTCCGCCCGGGAGAGATCGATGCCGGCCCGGGCGGCATTCCGGATCATCATATCGGAGGCTCCGGTATCAAAAATAACAGCATGATGCTGGGTTGCGATCCACAGAGAAAGTCCGTGCTCGGTTTCCGCTCCGGAAAATGCCGGCAGGGGAGAACCGGGAGCACTGTCCGTTTCCGTATCTCTGCGGCAGGTATTTTCAGAAAGAACTATGATTTTCATGGGGACTCCTGTAAGGCGGTGAACATGACGGGGCGGAGGAGGATGGAGCTGATATTAACGGAGCGATCCGGGACTTAAAACCGGCGCCGGCTTTCCGGAGCTTGCTGCTCCAATAATTAAAAACACCGTATCCAAAAACAAAAAAACACCGAAGCGAACTCCGGTGTCTGGCAATTTTGCAGGGAAGAAACTACTTTTGCTGGCCGCTGGCCTGAGCGTTCCTCATTTCCTCGTGCTCGCGATGCTTTTCCATAACCTCCTGAATCATCTTCTTGGGGGTGTCGGCATCGATGCACTGGTTAATGCTCTGCTCCAGCTGGCTGACCTTTTCAATACGCTCGCTTTCGATCTTCAGGATGCACTCGTCATACTTGGACTTCTGCTTGGCGCGGCTGAAGGTATATTCGCAGTCCAGCTTCTGCTTAACGCTGTCATCCTCGATACGGCGCTTCTGATAGCTCATCTTGTCGAAGGTGGTATCGATGCAGAGCTGCAGTCTTTCCTGTTTTTCCTTATAGGCCTTTTCCTCATCATTCTTCTGCTGTTCCTTGTTCATCAGCCGGTCATGAGTTTCCTTGGCCTTGTTGGATTCTTCAATCATCTCCCTCTGGTGGGCAGAGTAGTTGGTATTCACAGATTCGAAATTTACCCCCCAGGGCTTGGTGGGAGAGTAGTGCACCGATCCGTTTTCATCCACCCATCTGTAAACAACATTGTTGGATGACTTCTCCGCCGCAGCCTGAGCTGTTAAAGAGAGCATCGCTGACAGCAGGGCAGCCGTGATTATTCTACGCATGGTCAGTTCCTTATATTGCCGGTTATCTCCGGGCGGTGATTGCGCATCACGCGCCGGACACCATGATGCTGAAAAGCAGGACTGTATCCGGACTTTGCATACTTTTCAATTATACCTGCAAGAGTGAGCGGTTTGCAGAAAAACGCCTGAAAACGTTATTTCAGTTATACATTATTTTGTGAAAATGGCATAAGCTCCACAAAATGACAGGTTTTTCCGGAGATTTCCGGCCTGAAATCACCGTTTTTTCCCGGGATGGCGCTCCTGTTTCCCCAAATCCTCGGTCAATAAGGGGAGATGTCCGGACCATAGTTAAAGATTTTTGCTTTCAAAAACGACTAGGTATAAAAAATCTTAATATGCTGGTATAAGCAGAATTAATTTTCTTTAAAGCCCGGGATCGCTTATTATGGCAGGTACGTAAGCAGCATCTGTCCGGAGGGCGGGATCTGCGGTGTCGGCCGGAGCTTCCTTTCTCTCTCAGGCAGTTCATGAGGACAGAATTCAAGACTGTAGAACCACAGGATTATATATGAGCACTATTGCCAACATTTTTAAGAACAAAACCAGAAAGCCGGTGATATCCTTTGAAATATTTCCGCCTAAAAGGGACGAACTCCTGAAAAATATTGATGCGACACTGGCGGTGCTTGCTGACATGCATCCGGATTTCATTTCCGTTACCTTCGGGGCCGGGGGCTCGGTTACCAATTCCGCCACGGTGGAGATCGCCAGCAAGATCAAGAAGCTGGGCATTGAGTCCGTGGCTCATCTGACCTGTCTTAACTATTCCAAAGCTGAGATTCTGACCATGATCAGAAATCTGGAGGCGAATGGCATTGAAAACATTCTGGCTCTCCGGGGCGATCGCAACCCCAATGTGCCGCCTAAGCATGACTTCGCCCATGCCTGTGATCTTAGCAAATTTGTCAGGGAGAACAGCTCTCTCAGCATCAGCGCCGCCTGCTATCCGGAGGGGCATCCGGAAGCGGAAAGCCGGGTGTCCGATATCAGACATCTTAAGGAAAAGGTGGATGCCGGAGCCACGCACCTGATTTCGCAGCTTTTCTTTGACAACGACATTTTCTACCGCTTCCAGGAAAACGTCAGAATGGCCGGCATTGACCTCCCTGTGGATGCCGGCATCATGCCGGTGGTGAACAAGGCGCAGATCGAAAGAATGATCACCCTGTGCGGGGCCTCGCTTCCGGTTAAATTCCAGAAGATTCTGACCCGCTATGAAAATGACAAGGTGGCTCTCTTTGACGCCGGCATGGCGTATGCCGTGAATCAGATAATCGACCTCATTGCCAGCGGCGTGGACGGCATTCATATTTACACCATGAATAATCCCCGCATCGCTGACAAGCTGACCAGCGCCATTAAAAATCTTTTCTGATGATTCTGACAATACAGAAGGTCTCCCGGATGCGGGAGACCCGCCGGAGCGGCCAGGCGGCCGCAAAGGTGGCTCTTTCTTATGCTGATGGAGAAAGTTGGGCATTGCCGTTTCGCTCCTGATATTACACAGCCTGACCTCGGGCCGGGGCAAAAAACGTTGCCATCCCCGTTATTACCCCGGCGCTGCCCCGGCATTTACCCACGCTTAACCCGCTGCTTCCCTTATTAATCGCTTCCGGTAATTCTGTTCCCGGCGTTTTCTGATTACAATATCCAACAAAGAAGAAATCAGAGCAAGCAACATGAGAAAGCAGCATGGCGTACAGTGAACTTATCAAGGACTTCGGCCGCATCAGGTCTTATCTCCGCTCCTTTTACGTATACGGCTTTCAGCACCGGGACGATTTTACCCAGAAGAGCGCCCGGAGCTATGACAATGAACGCCGCCGCATTGAAAGCTGGCTGGGAAAGTATCTCTCCTTCCGGCAGGATGAAAACGGCCGGAGAATATTTCTCAGCGTGGACAGCAGGCAGGTGCCGGAGAATCCCCTTTACCGGGCTTTTAAAACCAAGAGCTTTACCTCCTGGGACATTGCGCTTCATTTTTATCTTCTGGAGATTTTGCAGGAGGCGGGCAAAGCGGGTTCTCTGTCCATAACCGGCATTATGAACCGGCTTATGGATATGCTGTGGAATCTTGCTGACGAGGATTATCCCGATGAATCCACCGTACGGAAGAAGCTCAAGGAATATGCCGGTCTCGGACTAATCGTTCAGAAAAAGCAGGGCCGGGAGATCCGTTACGCGATTCCGGAGGAAAGCTTCAGTCCGGAGGGCTGGCAGGAGGCTTTGGCTTTTTTCACGGAGGCCGCGCCTCTTGGCGTCATCGGATCCTTTTTGCAGGATCGGCTCCGGGAGCGCGCGGACTTCTTCCGGTTCAAGCACCATTACATTCTGAATGCTCTGGACAGCGAGATAGTTTTTGAGGCGCTTCGGGCCATTCATGAAAAGAGGTTTGTCACCTTTAACGCCGGAGATCATACGGTAACGGCCCGGCCGCTTAGGCTTTATACCGGCACTCAGACGGGAAGGCAGTACCTTCTTATTGAGTCCCGCAAAAGGCAGCGGCTGTCTTTTCAGAGGATCGACCTTATTGAAAAGATCGCCGCGGGAGATCCCTGCCCGGAGGATCCGGAGCTGGAAGAACGGCTGGCATTTTTTTCCTCCCATGTCTGGGGTGTTTCCGGTGGTAATGTCGATACCCTGCATCATCTGGAAATGGTAGTGGCGGTTGGGCCCGATGAGAGTTTTATCGTTAAGAGGCTGCTCCGGGAAAAGCGTTCCGGGACGGTGGAAAAGGTCGATGACACCCACTGGCGGTTTTCCGCTGATGTTTATAACCCTATGGAAATGATGCCCTGGATCAGAAGCTATACCGGGAGAATAACGGAGCTTAAGTGTTCGCTCCCCTGGGTGGTTACCCGCTTTTACCGCGATTTTACGACCCTGGCCCGGATGTACGGAGTGGACCGCAATTATGATGTTTAACGAAATCTTCAGCAGCTATTACCGGGTGACGGCGGCCATTCTCCGGGAGGCGGCCCGGGGCGCTCTTACCGAAAGAAAGCTTTTTGCCATGGTGCGGGAGCAAGCCTTTGGCGAAAGCCTGCTTACCATGCCGGATGATCTTATGGGCGGGAAATGGCATCTCCTCCGCCGGGATCTCACCACGCCTCTGCGCAAAGTGCCGGAAACGCCCCTGACTTTGCTGGAAAAGCGCTGGCTTAAGACTCTTCTGGCGGATCCGCGGATTCAGCTCTTCAGTCCGGAGGTTTCGGGGCTGGAGGATATTGATCCCTTATTTGCGCCGGAGGATATTGTCTACTATGACCGCTATGCCGACGGTGATGACTACGCGTCTCCGGAGTATATCGCAAGCTTCAGGACGATTTTGCAGGCTCTCCGGGAAAAGGAAAATCTGGTAGTGGACTACGAAACCCGGGATGGCAGAAGACCCCGGATTTTTCTGACGCCGTATTACCTGGAGTATTCGGAAAAGGATGACCGTTTCCGGCTGGCAGGAGCCGGGCTTACACGGCAGTTCACCATGAACCTCGCCCAGATCCGGGGCTGTATTCTGCAGCGCGGCAGGGAAAGACTGCCCTTCGAGGAATCCCCGAAACGCTCGGTGACCTTTGAGCTCATGGATCACCGTAATGCTCTGGAGCGGGTGCTGCTGCACTTTTCGCATCTGGAAAAGGAAACCCGGAAGCTGGAGGAGGGGAAATATCTGGTAACCCTGAAATACGACAAGGAGGACGAAACGGAACTCGTGATCCGCATCCTGTCCTTCGGGCCGTTTATCCGGGTAACCGAGCCGGATAGCTTTATCGATCTTATCCGGAAGCGTCTGGTGAAGCAGATGGCCCTTTGCAATGAATGGCAGGAGGCTCAGGAGGACGGCGCTCCCGGCATTGACGAGATGTCATGAGCCGGAATCTTCAGGGAGAGGCGAGTTTACGGCGCTGATCCCGCAGAACTGAAATGTCCGGAGAGGCTGGAATCCCGCGGCGGGAGGGAAAGATCTTCTCCGGCCGCAATTCTCATTATCTTTCCCCCTTGATTCTCAAATTCCTAATCCCCTCCCGGGCAAGCCCTGATTGACAGCACTTCCCTGTACGCTTGTCTGCCGGCGTCATTGAGAAGCAAAGCTCAGATGTGAAAGACTTATAATTTCTTGTCCTGAATTCGAGAAGCATTGCCATCGCTCCTGTTTATGGGGTTTCCGAAGCTGAACATGTTAAAGGCAAACAAGAAGATCCGAGTCGTTTTCTCATCACAACATAGTTCAGGTCTTCTCTCTGTTCGATAACTTTTCCTTTGGGCCGCAGCTTTCCCTTTGGGGCTGGGCTTTTTCATTGTAAACACAAACCCGGCAAGGCAAATCGATGTCTGTCAAAAAGGCTTGGAAAATCATCATTTTTCTGATTTTTTGCGGGGGAGCAACCGGATTAAACAGCAATCAGCCATTTTTGATGCAATGGCAGGTTGTTATTTTGCGTGATGCCGGCGTTCGGTTTGGGGGGCAAAGCTGATTTCGCACCTTTTTTTCCGGGATGAGGTGCCGGCAGGCACTATACTTTCGCCATCAAAAGCGCATGCAGCAATTTTTCTATTGGTATGATATCGGGATTGCCGGTTCGAATCCGGCCTTTGTCCGACAGGCGCTTTGTTACAAAGACGCTCTCCCGGGCAGGCCCTGAGAGGGTGTTTTTATGTTAGGCTCCGACTGTTTTGCGGTCTTTGCGAGTTTTGCCAAAACCTTTGGGCAGCCCATTCTCAGGTTTCCCTGTTGCCTTGTAACCTGCATTTACGTTTCCGGCGATTTTGGTGCGAGCGGCCAAAGCTGATTCCGCACTATTTTTTTTCCAGAATAGGGCTGATATGGTGCTATACTTTCATCATTAAAAGCGCGAACAGCAACTTTTTATCTTCGTGTGTCGCCGGTTCGATTCCGGCTGACAGCTGCGTAAGCGGCGGTCATAGCTCAGTTGGCAGAGCGACAAAAAAAGGCGCTTTGTTAAAAAGATCCCCTCCGGGCTTGTCCTGAGAGGGGGTTTTTATTTTCGGCTCTGACTGTTATCCTCTGCGAGTTTATGCCGAAACTCCGGACAGCAGAACACCCTCTCCGGTTTTTCCTGTCTCATTTTAACCCTGTATTTTCAGTTGTGGGAGATTTTGGTGCGGGCGGTTAAAGCTGATTTCGCACTATTTTTTCCGGGACTACGGCCGACAGGGCGTTATACTCTCACCATCAAAAGCGCGAACAGCATAATTTCTTGCCAGGTGTTGGTCGCCGGTTCAATTCCGGCTGACAGCTGCGCAAGCGGCGGTCATAGCTCAGTTGGTAGAGCAGCAAAAAATGGCGCTTTGTTAAAAAGATACCCTCCCGGCTTGTCCTGAGAGGGTATTTTTATGTCCGGTGTTGACTGTTTTACTTTGTGAGTATTTGACAAAACCCCCGGGCATTCAGGATCCTTCCGGTTGTACCTGTCGCATTCTAACCCTGCATTTTCGGTCCTGGTTATTTTGGCAGTAAGACTTCGGAGAAGATTCGGAATAGCTTCGGAGAATCTTCCGAAGCATCACCGCAGAAAATTAAAAAAATCGGGGATTCTGACGCGAAAGTGCGGAACAAAAATGGCTATTGGGAATTAAAGATATAAAGGGCATGTTATGGAAAACTGCTCCCGTAAGTAATGAAGAGTCATGAGCTTCGGCACCTTCCGTTCTGTTCCGCTGTTTTACATCTTTTACAGCAGCTACGAGGATGCTGTTTAAGGCGTTTCGCATGTAATAACGGCAGTAATCCGCTCCTGACGAAAATTATCCGCGCCCGGAAACCGGCCCCAGTTCGCACTGTTTTTTCGGGATATGTCCTGAAATTCAGCTACAATAGAATCATTAAAAGCGCTAACAGCAAACTTACTTCAGTATCGCCATTTGATAGAGACAGCGCTTTGTTTTTTCCGCTGCCGGATTCCGGGCCGTATCAGGAAATCCGGTGTTACCGTAAGTTTTTTATGAAAAGGAGTTTTGTCATGTTTGACGACTGGGATGATCTCACTGATTTAGGCGGCTCTCATTAATTTTTAATGTGGTTATTGGCTCGCTTTAGTTGTAAGAGAAATCTCGGCAGGTTAAGCTGTACTGCGGAGTTTTTTAAGTTTTTGTTATTATTGAGTTATATACCGTAGCATCTTCCTTTTTTCCTTTATTCTCCAACTCTCCCCGAAACAGCCGCCGCCCCTAAGCGCCCTGCATTTTTCTGAGCTGTTGTCTTTGTCTTCGCGACTTTATTACCGGTACTTCTGAAAGCTCCCGAAATACAATAAAATCATCAAAGCTCTCACAGTAAATTTTTTTTCCGCGCTATGGAGCAGGGCTGGTTCGACTTCTGCCTGGCAGCATTGATGCCTGATTTCACGGTGCATGGCTGAAGAAAAAAGCGGCTTTGTTTTGGTGATGAGAGCAAATCTCGGCACGTTTGATTTCAGAGGTTCTGCTTCCCGGCATTGCCGGGGTGCCAGTAAAGCCGGACTGTCCCATCCGGCTGATTACAGCCGGTTTTTGAAGTTGCGTAATCCCTGCCGTAATTATCCGTGCCTCGAACCCGAAAATTTTCCATAGTTCGCACTTTTTTTTCCGGGATATCCCCCGGATTCCTGCTACAATGGAATCATTAAAAGCGCTAACAGCAAACTTACTTCAGTATCGCCATTTGATAGAGACAGCGCTTTGTTTTTTCCGCCGCCGGGTTCCGGGCTGTATCAGAAATCCGGCGCTAACGTCAGGCATCCTTCGGGATGCCTTATTAACAGCCTTTCGATTCTGCCATACCGCTCTCTTTCGTTTTCTTTAATTTCTCCTTAATTTTCCCTCATCTCCCCCGAATCAGCCGCCGCCCTCGGTGCCACGCATTTTTGTTTGCTATGATTTTTATGTTCGCAACTTTTTTACCGTGATTTCCCAAAACTCCCGAAATACAATAAAATCATCAAAAGCGCGCACAGCAGATTTTTTTTCCGCGCTATGGCAGCAGGGCAGGTTCGACTCCTACCGGGCATCGAAGATGCCTGATTTCACGGTGAATGGCTGAAAAAATGCGCTTTGTTTTGGTGATGTCAGAGCAGCCTCGGCACGTTTGATTTCAAGAGGTACTGCTTCCTGGCATTGCCGGAGGCTCCCGCAAAGCCGGGCTGTCCCCATTGCCTGAAAAAGTTAATGAAAATGAATGAACCAGCTTCTTAAGCGCGGGATCCCTGAGGGTGATTCGGAGAAAATACCCGAGAATGTCACCCGGGATCGCTCAGGGTTTATAAAATATCAGGAGGGGGATGATACCGTCAGGCATTCTGACGCAGGTCTGGCGTTTCTGAGAGAGCTTCCCAGGCTGATAAGGAGTAATTGATCATGCTTAAAGAGTTAAAAGAACTTTCCAATACCGCTTTAACTGAGAACGGAGCCGTAACTTTTCGCACTACCGAATCCTATTGTCTGGATCTTTTTGCTACCATCGGCGCCCTCCGTAACTCCTGCGAACAGGAAATTCAGGATCGCTTCATGAGAGCGTTCTTCGAGGATCCGGATCTGGCCATGAAGACTCTGTTCTTTGCCCGGGATATTCGGGAGGGGCTGGGAGAACGTCACGTGTTCCGGGACATCCTGAAATGGCTTTCCGAAAACCGGAAGGAGTCTCTTTTGAAGAACCTGGAGCTCATTCCCGAATACGGCCGCTGGGACGACCTGCTGACTCTCCTGGACACTCCGGCCCGGGAGGAAGCCGAGGCCTTTTTGAGAAAGCAGTTCACCGCTGACCTGAAAGCTCTGGACGGCGAAGGAAAGGTGTCGCTTCTGGGGAAATGGCTGCCCTCCGTGAATGCCTCCTCACCGCAAACTGTAACCTGGGCCAAGCAGCTTGCCGGAGCCTTCGGCATGCGCGATCGCGAATACCGTAAGGCCCTGTCCGCTCTCCGGGTTCAAATCGGCATCATTGAGAACAATCTTCGCAAGAAGGACTACACCTTTGATTACGCCAAGCAGCCGGGAAAGGCCATGCATAAGTATCGCAAGGCCTTTATCCGGAATGACAAGGAGCGTTACCTCGACTTTCTGAAAAAGGTTGCCGCGGGCGAGGCCACCCTGAATGTGAAAACCCTGATGCCCTACGACATTGTGAATGCCGCCTACCGGAACTCCCTGAGTCAGGAGGAACGCCTGTCTCTGGATACCTCCTGGAATGCGCTTCCTGATTACACTGACGGGGAGAATGCCCTGGTGGTGGCTGACGGTTCCGGTTCCATGTACTGGCAGCATGAGCCGCTGCCGGCAGCGGTGGCGCAGTCGCTGGCCATTTACTTCGCCGAAAGGAGCAAGGGAGCATTCCGGGGACACTTCATTACGTTTTCTCGCACCCCCCGACTGGTGGAGATCAAGGGCAAGGACATTGCGGACAAGGTGCAGTTTGTGAGAACCTTTAACGAGTGCGCCAACACCGATCTCGCGGCGGTTTTTGATCTGATTCTGGCTGCGGCCCTTAAGAAAAAAGCCCGGCAGGAGGATCTTCCCGCTACGCTGTACATAATTTCGGACATGGAGTTTGACGCCGCGGCGGCTAATTCCTCCGGGAGCAATTTTGCGAGCGCTAAAAAGAAGTTTGCCGAGCATGGCTACCGGCTTCCCAAGGTGGTGTTCTGGAATGTGAACTCCCGTAACGAGCAGCAGCCCGTTACCCGTAACGAGCAGGGCGTGATTCTGGTTTCCGGATGCTCGGCCCAGCTCTTTTCCAAGGTGACCAAGGGAGAGGATGTAAGTCCGTACGCCTTTATGACGGAGACTCTGGGAAGCTCCCGGTACGCTGCCATCACGGCTTAGCCGGAGCGCCTTTGAGTTACTGACGTGACGTGAAGAGAGAGCGCAGATTGCGGTCTCTTTTTATTTTGGGGGGCGGATTTTTCCGGAACTTTCCGCCCTGTGCTTCGCTGTGTTTCCGCCTTCATTTAGGTCAACAACCCGCGAAAAGCGGGTTTCTCGCGGCTCTTATGAAGAATCGGAAATCTTAACTGCCGGGATTGCCGCTGCGCTACAAGTCGGCAAGTATTTTCCAGATTTTTTTAAATATCCAGACGTACAAAGCCTTTGTCCAATAAAGAAGGAAAAGTGATACGTCAAATATAACGTAACACAAAACGAGCCACGGATTCTCAACCTCTCTCAGCGGGCATGCTATCTCCAATATAGCAATAATGCAGCACCCCAGCAGAAAATATGCCGGGACTCCGAACAAACACCCAAAAAGACACGCGCCGTCTTTATCCGCTCCGGCATACGGCTCTCCGGAGCAAACACCGGGATCGCTGTCTCCGCCGCACATAAATCATCTCCGTTGCTATCAGCATTACTGCTTATATTGTATGCGAGGAACGAAAGCAAGTCTCTGTTCCGGTCAGCTTTTCGAACTCATTTCATCTGCTGTTTGCCGTCATAATTTGCCTGCCTCCCTGGCATCCGCCTTAGCTTTTTCCCAGAGAGAGTTCCCGGCTTCATCCGGAGATGCGGAAACCGATTCAGAGTCCGGATTTCC
>NZ_JBGVBR010000061.1:0-29500 GCF_045225735.1 Succinimonas sp.
TATAAAAAGAGCGGCAACACTGAAAACGGATAATCGTCACAGAATTTTAATTAGTATTTTTTAAACATATTCAATAGAGTAAGTATAGTAATGCCTGACGGATGCAGTTAAATTTCTATACCTGTCCGAAACGGACTCATTAAAATTTTGCTACCTATGTCATAATTTATATTTTTCTCGATAACTAATCGCTATTCTACGCCCGATACCAGACAACCCCTTATACAACAAGCTGTCATGAATAAGCTTTTTCAGAAGCGAAAATTTCGAAAAACATGGTCTTAAGCGCCGCGGAACTGAAAATTTAACAACTCGCCTTTTGAACCTCTGCAAAAAACACGAGATGGCTGTTTTTAAGGGTTCGGAAGCCCCGGTTTTCCCTCGGGGAAGAATTTTTCCGGGACGGCAGCTTTATTGTTCAGGAAAGAACGTAACAGTGCCGTAAGGGGCATTAAGAAAACTGTGATTTTCACTGCAATGGATGGGAAGATGCCGTTTTCAGGGGATCTCGGCAGCTGGAAACGGAAGCGGGAGCGGAGCTTTTATGCACGGAAACGGGGAACAATAATCCCCTCCAGGAAGTTATTAGTCCGCAAACAGCAACAAAGTTTGACCTGAGCCGCCGAATAATCCGGAGATCCCGCTTCCGGATAACGGTGAATCCCCTGTGATGGTATATAATGAGACGGTGTTTTCTTTCATAAATTCTTTCATAAACCTATGGAGAACTTCCTCATGAGCAAGGTTACCATTCCTGCTGACGGCTCCCGCATTACTGTAAATGCCGACGGAACCCTGAACGTACCTGACAATCCGGTGATCCCCTTTATCGAGGGCGACGGCATCGGCAGCGACATCACTCCGGCAATGGTGAAGGTTGTGGACGCCGCTGTGGCCAAGGCCTATAACGGCAGCAAGAAAATCGCCTGGATGGAAATTTACGCCGGCGAAAAGGCCACCAAGGTATACGGAGCTGACACCTGGCTTCCTGACGAAACCCTGGACTTCCTCCGGGAATATGTGGTTTCCATCAAGGGCCCTCTGACCACTCCCATCGGCGGCGGCATCCGCTCCCTGAACGTAGCTCTCCGCCAGCAGCTTGACCTTTACATCTGCCTGAGACCGGTGCGCTATTTTGACGGCGTGCCCAGCCCGGTAAAGAATCCAAATTTGGTGGATATGGTTATCTTCCGCGAAAACAGCGAGGATATCTATGCCGGCATCGAATGGGCAGCTGACACTCCCGAGGCTGAAAAGGTCATCAATTTCCTGAAGACCGAAATGGGCGTGAAGAAGATCCGTTTCGACCAGCACTGCGGCATCGGCATCAAGCCGGTTTCCAAAGAAGGCACCCAGAGACTGGTAAAGGCCGCCATTGACTATGCCATCAAGAATGACAGAAAGTCCGTTACCCTGGTGCACAAGGGCAACATCATGAAGTTCACCGAAGGCGCCTTCAAGGCCTGGGGCTACGAAGTGGCCAAGGAACAGTTCGGCGGCGAAATCATTGACAAGGGCCCCTGGATGAAGATCATAAACCCGCTGAACGGCCATGAAATCATCATCAAGGACTGCATTGCCGACGCCTTCCTGCAGCAGATCCTCCTGCGTCCGGCCGAATATGACGTTATCGCCACCCTGAACCTGAACGGCGACTATATGTCCGACGCTCTGGCAGCTCAGGTAGGCGGCATCGGCATTGCTCCGGGCGCCAACATCGGCAGCGTCTGCGCCATGTTCGAAGCCACCCACGGCACCGCTCCGAAGTACACCGGCATGGACAAGGTAAATCCGGGCTCCATTATTCTCTCCGCCGAAATGATGCTGACTCACATGGGCTGGACCGAAGCCGCCAAGCTGGTGGTTAAGGGCATGGAGGGCGCCATCAAGGCCAAGAAGGTTACCTATGATTTCGCCCGTCTCATGGAAGGCGCCACCGAAATCAAGTGCTCCGCTTTCGCTGATGAAATCATTAACCACATGGCCGACTAATGCAGTAAATAGTCTGTGCCGAAAGGATAAAAGGGAAGCTTCGGCTTCCTTTTTTATTGGCTCTGCCGCAGGAAGCAGCAAAAAGAAAGCCCTGCACAAAACGGACAAGCATGAAAGAGTCAGAAAGGAGACCCCGATAATGAATATCAGGAAAGTGTTTTGCGAAGAGTGCCGGAGCGACACCGCCTATGCCGTATCCGCCGGTGCCATGACAGGTACTATCAGGGACAAAGAGTATTCTTACCCCGGGAAGACAGCGCGCTGCGCCGTATGCGGATCCCCGGTCTTTGTACCGGAAATTGCGGATGCCAACCTCCGTGCCATTTATGAGGCGTACCGGGAGCAGAACGGCATCATCGCTCTTGATAAGATTCGGGAAATTCCAGCAAAATACGGTCTTGATAAAACTGAGCTCTCTCTTCTTCTTGGCTGGGATGCGGAAACCTTCTCCCGGTATTATGAGGGAGACCTCCCCGCAAAAGATCATTCCGCTGTTTTGACCCGCCTTTACTGCGAACCCCAATTCGGCGCGGAATTACTGGCATCCCCTAAGAAAACCCCGAAAGCGCCGGCTTAAAGCCCGGATCTTGCCTGTCCCCTGTCAGGTCTGGATCTTAGATCTTAACCTCTGTTATAACTGCGGCGTAAACGGAGCCCCTGTTTTCCGGGACACATCCTCGCTTACATACACCGCAACAAAAAAGGAACCGGTACTCCAGTTCCTTTCATTATCATCTTCCGGGAATCATTCCCCGGGCGCTTCTCCGAAATCCGCTCCGGAATTTCCCGCCTGTTATGACTGCTTTTTAGCCGCCTTCTTAGGCTTCTTTTCCGGTTCCTCGGGTCTGGCCTGAGTCACGCTGGCCTTCTCGATGAGCACCGGAGTGAACTTAAGGGGCCATCTCCAGTTAAACTCCTCGGAGCGATCATAAAGCAGGGACAAGGCCAGAGTGGCGGCTCTCTTCCCCACCTCTTCGATGGGATAGCGCACCGTGGTGAGCTTCGGCTTAATGTAGTTGCTGATAGGATTGTCATCATAGCCCACTGCGCTGACCTGACCGGGCACGGTAATGTTGTTGTCGGCCAGAGCGGAAATGGCTCCGATGGCCATGGCATCATTATAGGCCACAAAGGCGGTGAATCCGGCATCCCGCATCAGGAGGGACTCGATAGCGCGGTAGCCGCCGTTTTCATCAGGGAAGGCCGCGCTGACAATATTGGGATCAAACTCAATGCCGGCCTCTTCAAGAGCCATCCTGTAACCGGCCATGCGATCCTTCTCATCGGCGAAGGCCGCGTCATCGGAGCAGATATAGGCAATCTTCCGGTGGCCGTTGGCGATAAGGTGTCTCACCGCATCTGCCATGCCGGCGGTAATGTCCACCCAGACGGAACGATCCTCAAGAGAGCTTACCAGACGGTTCACAAACACCATGGGAATCCCGGACTGGCTGTACTCAATAAGCTCGTCATCCGAAAGCGCCTTGGAATGAATAATAAGGGCATCGCAGCGGCGCAGCATCAGAGCTTCAATGCAGTCCTTCTCGCGATCGTGATTGTGGTTGCCGGACATTACGATGACGTACTTCTTTTCCGGCAGGATAACATCCTCTATGCCGCGCATCATCTGGGCAAAAAACGGACCGCCGCAGAGATCTCCCACCAGCACGCCGATGCAGTTGGAACGCTTGTTCACCAGAGCCTGGGCAAAGCTGTTGGGCTGAAAATTCAGCTCCTTCATGGCCTTAAGCACCGCCTGTTCCTTTTCGGGAGCCACGTTGGCAGACTTGTTAATAACTCTGGAAACTGTTGAAATCGAAACGTTTGCCAGCCGTGAAACATCTTTGATTGTTGCCATATTTCTTATCACTCGTTAGCGGAGAACAACAAAAAACCGGTCAATCCGCTCTTTCCCCGCCGGTTCCGGAAGCTGAGATACTGTTCTCGAAACCCCGGAAGGCATTACAAACGGAAGCCGGTTCTTCTATTCTAACATGATTCATACCGGTAGCAGCATGGAAAAAGTGTGAGACAAATTTAATTGTTGACACAGATTTTCCATGCCATGGATACCCGGCCTAATAATGGGCGTCATGCTCCGAAGGAGTCAGAAGCTCCAGCTTCTGGGCTCCCAGAAGGTGCTGATAAATAACGTTGTACATCAGTACCTTCTGCACGTAGTTACGGGTTTCGTTAAAGGGAATGGATTCGATGTAGGTAATCGCATCCCGTCTTACGCCGTCGCCGCTCTGCCACTTGTAGGCTCTGCCGGGACCGGCGTTATAGCCGGCAGTGGCGAAGATGCGGTTGCCGCCGAACTTTTCCTGCAGATCATGGAGATAGGCGCCGCCCAGACGGATATTAACCGACGGGTTAAAAAGCTCGTCCTTGCCGCCGTAGGGGTAGCCGTACTTCTTGCTCACCATGGCGGCGGTATCCGGCATGAACTGCATGAGGCCCCGGGCGCCCACCGGAGACTTGGCCAGCGGATTCATCATGCTTTCCTGTCTGGTAATGGCATACATGTAGCTGAGATCCGTGCCGCTTCTCCGGGATTCCTGCTCGTAGATCTTGCGGTAAGGGAGCGGGAAGCGCACATTGAGAGCGTCCCAGTCCTTCTTGTAGATAGATTCCCAGACCGCCAGATCCGTAAAGCCTCTTTCCGCCTCGGTGGCGGCAATGGTTCTGGCATCATCAAGAGAAGCATTGTGCATGGTTTCCCGCCACTCGGTGCGGATGCCCCGGGCATCATTCAGGAAGGAAAACTCCATATATCTGGCGTAAGCAGGATATTTCTTAAGAAGAGCGGCCTTCTGCTTTTCATTTGCCGGCACTGCGGTAACGGGCTTAATGGCATAGGGGAGACCCAGCTTGTCAGCGGTGTAGAAGCCGTAGAAGCTTCTTTCCTTGGCGAGCTTCCGGAAGATGGCATCAGCCTCGGCCTTTTTGCCGGTTTCCTCCAGGGCCCGGGCCTTCCAGTAGCGATAGTTATCCGCCTGCTTCTTGTCTTCGGGGAGCCGGTCAATGAAACGGAGCACGGAGCGATAGTCCCGATCCCAGATGGCCACGCGAATGCGCTGCTCCAGCATAGCCGCATTGCCGGCGCTTTCCAGAAGATCGTCCACCAGCTTTCTGGATGCGGAGGTCTTGTTATAAAGGAGCGCATACACCAGAGCCTGATTCACCGTATGCTCCTGAGCGGCAGTGGGATGATAGCGGTTCTTGAAATTGCCGATTTCCGCCAGAGCTGCCTCCGGGCTAGTTCTGGCATATCTTGCGAACACCAGAGAAGCGGCTTCCTTCTGGGTTACCGGAATAGCGGCATACTTGGAGGGCTTGCCGTAGTAGGATGAGAGGGTCTTGGCCAGGGTCTTGTCAGCCTCGTTCTTGCCCAGCTGAGATACCGCATCAAGGTAGACCTTGCCGCCGTTTTTGGTCCAGTAGGTGCTCCGGATTCTTTCCAAAGCCATGTCCCGGGTCAGAAGTCCGCCGGCCTTAAGAGTGCCCAGAAGAGAGGAGCATTCCTTGGAAAAGGGTTCCCCCGCCTCGTAATCGGCTTTGATAAAGCTCAGGGCTTCCTGCTTCTTGCCGTGATAATAGCGGGCCTGATGCCACAGGCACTGGAGCTTGGTTCCCTCAGGCATTTCCGGAGAGATTTCCAGCACGGCGTCATAATTGCCATTGTTAGCATAGGCATGCATATAGTCGTTCAGCACATAACGGGCCAGACCGGTGTGACCGCCGGAGGTAATAAACTTCTTGATTCTGGCGGTATTCCCGCGATCCTTTTTCAGGAGGAGGTAGTCCAGATACACGTTGAGAGGATAGTCCCCGAGCTCGGAATGAATGCGTCTTACGGTGTCAAAGTCCTTCTTTTCATATGCGGCCAGAGCCCGAAGATACTTCTGCCGTTCCCCCTGATAGCGCTTGAAATCATGCTTGTAGGCTGCGGAAACCTCCGAGCTTCTTACCACAGTCTCGGTTTTAATCTCGGTGGTAAGAGGCTCCTGTGTACTGGCGCAGGCCGTAACGCAAAGAGCAAGGACACTGGGAACAACAGCGCAAAAACACCCCGTTAAATGTTTGATAAGCGATGATACCTTATACATAAGCCTTTGTTTTCTTTCCTGTGGTTAAAGCTCAGAGAGCAAATAATTATTCTAAA
This sequence comes from Succinimonas sp., assembly GCF_045225735.1. NCBI lineage: Bacteria > Pseudomonadati > Pseudomonadota > Gammaproteobacteria > Aeromonadales > Succinivibrionaceae > Succinimonas > Succinimonas sp. The sequence goes on from NZ_JBGVBR010000061.1 coordinate 6,158, forward strand.
AATAAAAATCCCGGCATGCCCAGGAACAGCCTGGAAATGTCTGAACGATGCCGTTGCCGGCGGTACTGCTTGATGTCAGAAAGCTCTGGGAATCTTAGGTATGCCGATAACTGCCGGAGTCATGAAGAACTGAAAAACCGTCCGGAGCGTTTTTTGAAAAACGCTGCCTGAAAAAACCGCCTTCAGGCAAAAAATTGCCCCGAATTCAGGATGAGCTCAGCAGTATTAAAAAAGCAATGTAAGTGTACCATCAGAATGCCTGAAAACAAAATCCGGCAGAGTATTTTTTCTGCCGGATCGCAATATCTGACCTTACGGTCTGCCATCATCCTGAAAATTTCATGAAAGCGGTTACTCAGAGGCCTGGGAAATGCCGTATTTTTTGATTTTTTCCACTAGGGTAGTGCGCCGCATCTGGAGAATTTCCGCCGCCCGCGCCACCACTCCGTCCGTGGCAGCCAGAGCCTGCTTTATCATGTCGATTTCTATCTGACTCACCATGTCCTTGAGATTCACCCCCTCCGGCGGCAGCACCCCGGCAAAGGGAGCGCTGAGATCGTCATGAGCCGCCCCGGCCCCGTCGGATCCGGAGCTCTCGCCGCTTTCCTCTTCCGGTTCCTCCGCGGTATCGCTGAAGAGATCAAAAAGAGCGTCCTTTTCGCTGATCTCGTCCTGTTTCTTGGCCTCCGGGCCGTACTGGTACTTCCGGGGCAGATCCTGCACGTCCACAATCTCATCGGGATGCATGATAATCATGCGCTCCACCAGATTGGAAAGCTCCCGCACATTGCCGGACCACTCATGCTGCATCAGGGATTCCATGGCTCTCTGGGTGAACCGGACACCCACCTTATGCTCCTCGGAATAGCGCTTAATAAGCTCCTGCAGGAGAAGCGGAATATCATCAGTTCTTTCCCGGAGCGGCGGGGTATTAATGGGGAACACATTGAGCCGGTAAAAGAGATCCTCCCGGAACTCGCCGTCCGCGATCATCTTTTCCAGATTGCGGTGGGTGGCGGCGATAACCCGGACATCGCATTTTATCTGCTTGTTGCTGCCCACTCTTTCATAGACTCTTTCCTGAAGCACCCGGAGCAGCTTTACCTGCATCTGGAGGGGCATGTCGCCGATTTCGTCCAGAAAAATGGTGCCCCCCTCCGCCAGCTCAAAGCGGCCGGCCCGGTTGGTAATGGCTCCGGTAAAGGCGCCCTTTTCATGGCCGAAGAGCTCGCTTTCCAGAAGCTCCGCGGGAATGGCGCCGCAGTTAATGGGCACAAAGGGCTTGTTTTTTCTGGCGGAAAGGGAGTGCACCGCCCGGGCCACCACCTCCTTTCCGGTGCCGGACTCCCCCAGAATCAGCACGTTAGCCGTGGTGGGCGCCACCTGCTCAATGAGATGCCGCACCTCCTGAATGGCCTTCCCCTTCCCCACCAGAAACTTCATGAGCCGCTGGGCATTGTCGCTTCTTTTAAGATTCTTGTGCATGGAGTTAAAGGACTGGCAGAACCGAAGGAGCTGAAGAAAACCCTCGTAGGTGCCGTCCTTTCCCAGGATCCCGATCATGTTGGGTTCCCGGGGGAGATCGGCTTCATCATGGGCCTGAGTGAAGATAAAGGGGATCAGGGGGTGATTTTTCAGAAGATCCGCCGGAGTCACGCTGCCGGTGTTCCCGGCAATCACCAGGGTAATCGCAACGTTGTCGCTGTCAAGATAGCTCAGGCAGTCGGGCACCTCGCCGCTCTGCCACTCGCAGCCCAGAAACTTAACAATGGTTTCAATTTCCTGACGAAGCTCGGGGCGTTCTTCAAGAATTAAAATATTTCCCACAAAGTCCATAAATCCTCCGTCTGTCCTGAAAAGGATTTTAAGAGGATTTCGCCAAAAAGAACCATGCTTATGTCAAATTTTCGACAGTTTTTGGCACTGTTATAGAAAAGGCGCTTCCGGCAGCAGAAAATTTCGCTGCTAATTCCCCTGCCGATTCCCCTGCTTCAAACGGCGGGATCCGCGGGCAGTCTCCAGTCAATGGGGGCGCGGCCCCAGGATTCCAGATAGGCATTGCAGGCCCGGAAGTGCCCGCAGCCGAAGAAGCCCCGGTAGGCGCTCAGGGGGCTGGGATGGGGAGCCTTGAGCACCAGATGCCGGGAAGTATCCACGGTTCGGCACTTGGACTGCGCCGGACTCCCCCACAGCATGAACACCGTGTGCTCGGTGCATTCGTTGATGCGGGCAATCACATGATCGGTGAAGATCTCCCACCCCTTCCCGAAATGGCTCTTAGGGCGCCCCTGCTCCACCGTCAGGGTATTATTGAGGAGAAACACCCCCTGCCGGGCCCAGGAGGTGAGACAGCCGTGGGAGGGGATCTGAAACTCCGGGCCGTACTCCTCCCGAAGCTCCAGGTAAATATTCTTAAGGGACGGCGGCACCGGAATGCCGGGATTTACCGAAAAGCAGAGACCGTTGGCCTGTCCGGGGCCATGGTAGGGATCCTGCCCGATAATAACAACTTTCACCTGACTGAAGGGGGTGCTGCTGAAGGCGCTGAAGATCTCCCGCTCCGGCGGAAAAACCTGAGCCGCCCTTCTTCTCTCCTTCTGAAAACGCATCACCTCCGCAAAATACGGCTGGCTCTTTTCAGAACCGATGACATCATGCCAGGTTAACTCCATTTGCGCATCTCTCCTCATGTGATTATCTCAGGCGTCTGTCTTCGAGAGCGTTGCTGCCCCCGGACGCCGGCCCTCATTCTACCATTTTTGTCCCGTCTTTTTCTGATGCGGCTTTTTTGCCGCATCTCCAGCCGGATCCCCCTTTTTGGCCGGCATCGCGCCTCACATAATCGTCCTAACAAAAATAGTCCCCACAAAAACTTGCGAGAGCGTTAAATTCGCGATTACTATTTATACTGTTAACTCAATTACGGCGCTAAATCTGAAAACCGCGGTCAATTTTTAACCAGGAAAGAGCAAGAATTGCTCATTTTTTAACCAATTTTGGTCAAAAGGCGGCCGCTTTCGGGCAATTTTGAAAGATTAATCACGCAAACTCAAATTTCTGTAGATCATCTCCCGCAAAAGGGGTATTATTACTCATGAAATCGTTTCCTAAGCTATGAACGGTTTTCTTCATAATAATTAAAGGTAAGGCGTAAATTGAGAGTTTATGACAATACCTTGACGGGACAGTGACCACCGCTGTCCCGTTTTTCATTTTAAGCATCTCCGCTGCCAGATCCTCCGCTTCATCTGCCGGCCTCTCCTGTTTCTCCCTGCTCCGGTTTTCCGACTTTATGCTTCTTTAGTGACCTGCCCTGAAAATTCAGCCGCCGGATTCAGGTATAATCCCGGGCGCAGGTCAGGCGGCACCCCAGGCGGTCTTACGTTTTCAATCCGCCGAGGGACAGTCTTTCCCGGCAGTCATCATTAATATGTTTATATGCCACATCCGAGGTAGTACATGAAATACGAAATCGTCCATCAGGACTCCTTCCCCATGCTGCAGGTGCATCTGGAAAAGGGAGAGGAAATACACTGCGAACGCGGGGCCATGATCACCATGAGCCAGGGACTGGAGCTCAAGGGAAACGTCAAGGGCGGCATCGTGGGCGGCCTTGTCAGAAGCTTCCTCACCAATGAAAGCTTTTTTACCGAGAGCATCATCGCCTCCGGCGGCCCCGGCACTGCCTCCGTTGGCGCCGGCATCCCGGGCTCCATTCTGGCTCTTGAGGTTACCCCGCAGAAGAGCCTTCTGGTGGAAAAGGGCGGCTACATGGCCAGCACCACCGGCGTGGAGGTCGGCACCAAGATGCAGGGACTTATCAAGGGCTTTACCTCCAAGGAAGGCTTCTTCCTGATTAAGCTGTCCGGCACCGGCACTGCCTTTATTTCCTCCATGGGAGCCGCGCACCGCTTTGATCTGGGCCCCGGCGAAGAGCTGGTGGTGGATAACGGCCACCTCCTGGCCTGGGATGAAAACATGGAATACACCATGCAGAAGGCTTCGGGCTTTGTTTCCAGCGTCACCTCCGGCGAAGGTCTCGTATGCAAGTTCAGGGGCCCGGGCACTCTTTACATTCACACCGTGAAGTACGGCTTCTAAGGCGAAGAGCCGGAATATCCCGGCGGCAATCCTGAGATAACGGAAATCAGAATTAAGGGGGGAACAAGGCCCTCCTTTTTTATTCCCCTCCCGGAATCGCCGCCCGGCCCCCGGATACTGCTATAATGACAGGCCGGAGGTTCATGCTGAAGAACTCTCATACCTTAAAAGAATTAAAGGAACATGCCATGACAGATATTGCCGCTGCCCGCAATGAAATAGACGCCATTGACACCGCTATTCTGGATCTCCTTCAGAAAAGAAACAGCGCCATTATTAAAATCGCCGCGGAGAAGTACCGGGACGGCGCCCCGGTAAAGAATCAGGAAAGAGAAAGCGCTCATCTTCTTGAGCTTCTGAAAATCGCCGAAGAAAAAGGGGTGTCCCCCTCTCTGGTTACCAGGATATATCAGGAAATTTTTGCGGATTCCCGCACCCGGCAGCTCTCCTATATCCACAGTCTGGATGCCGCCGATGGCAATGCCGCCAAAAAAATCCGGGTCTCCTATCTGGGACTTAAGGGATCCTACTCCTATCTGGCCACGCATAAATTCTTCCGGGCCGCGGAATCCCGTCTTTCGGAAAAGAGCTGCTCCTCATTCCAGGAGATCATCTCCGATGTGGAAAATGCGGCGGCAGACTGCGGCGTGCTCCCTATTGAAAACACCTCCTCGGGCTGCATCAACGAGGTTTACGATCTCCTGCAGAACGCCAAAGTTCATATTACCGGCGAGCTTACCTACCATATCAACCACGGCATTCTGATGGCGGTTCCCACGGATCTCTCCCGCATCAAAACCGTCTACTCCCATCCCCAGCCCATTCAGCAGTGCTCCCGCTGGCTTCTGGAAAACCTCCCCCATGCTGAAATTAAAAATGCCACCTCCACCACCGAGGCCATGGAGCTGGTCGCCAGCCTGAAATCCCCGGAGATCGCGGCCATCGGGAGCGGGGAGGAGGCTCCGTTGTACGGTCTTACCCAGCTCTGCGGCGGCATCGCCAATCAAAAGGTAAACATCACCAGATTTATCGTCATCATGAGGGAGTCCATCATGGTGCCCCCGGCCATTACCGCCAAAACCTCCCTGACCTTCACTACGGAAAACCGTCCCGGCTCCCTGATAAAGGTGCTGGAGGTATTCAGCAGCAGAAACATTAATATAGTGAAGCTGGAATCCCGTCCCCGCATTGAAAACCGCGAAGGACTCATCTGGGCGGAGACCTTTTACGCCGACGTCATCGCCAGCACGGAAAGCGCTTTGATGCAGGAGGCCCTCCATAAGCTTAAGGAGGTTACCGGAGAAGTGAAGATTCTGGGCTGCTACCCGGCCACCGCCATTCCCGACGAGGCCTGATGATTATCCCCTGAGGCCTCTGGGAGCGCAGTAGCAGCGGGGGATGAGGAGCAGGAGTAAAAAAGGAGAAGGAAGAAAAAGGAAAATAAAAAAGCCCCGGGGAGTAATTTGCCTGCGGCAGTTCTTGCTGATTTTTTCGTTTTTACCTTATTTCTGTCCGCCCCGGTTTTTGAATTTCTCCATCATTTCCCGGGCCTCGGCGGGGATCCGCGGTTCCTCCTCCCGGACAATGTCCTTGAAGGCCTCCTGCATGCCTGTGGCCTGATTGCCGGAGCCTTTGCCGCCGGAAGCCCCGTCGGCTGCCGGAGCGCGCGGCCGGGAGGCGCCCTGTTTCACCGCGGTTTCCATATTGCGGGCCTCCCGGGATTTCAGATCCTCGGAAAGAGAAAGATCCGAGCCGTCCCCCTCGGGAGATTTTCCCAGCACCCGGAACAAAAGCTCCGCCTCGGGAAGCGGAATCTCGCACTCCCGCACCACCTCCTCAAGACCGGCGCCCAGCTGAATCATTTTCTTGGCCCGGGAGTACATCCGGCCCTCAGGCTCCTTAAGCTCCAGATCCGCCTGTTTGTCTGACAGCCGTTCCACCGATTCCTGAAAATCCTGAAACTTCTTAATAATGCCGATATTGCCGGTAAGAAGCTCGTTAAGCTCCTTCCGGGAGCTGTTCTGCTTCTGGGCGAGAGAATTAAAGGCCGTGGAAACATCCTTCTTCAGCCTGCTTATCCGGCGGAGAGCCACGAGGGCGCAGACCAGAGCCCCCAGAGCGGCCCCGATGGCCGTAAATGTCAGCGCAAACAGGGTAATCGTCAGTTCTTCAGTGCTCATGGCTGTTACATTTCCATTCCGCTTCCAGTAAAAAAACAAAACTCCAATGCTCTCTCAGGGCATCGGAGTCGCAGTCAGCTCAGGCCTTCAGTAATCATCCGCCGTCCTTCAGGCGCTCCGAAGCCCCGAGATCCGGAACCTTACCGGCTCAGATCCGGCTGATTTCATCCCATTCGTCAGCGGTGAGAAGCTTATTGAGATCGATGATAATCAGAAGCTCCTGGCCCAGATTGGCCACGCCCTTGATAAACTGGGCGCTTTCCTCGGTGCCTATATTGGGAGCCGGGTCAATGTCGTCCACGCTGAGATCCACTACCTCGGCCACGCTGTCCACCAGAATGCCCACCACCTGGCCGCCGGCCTCGATAATCACGATGCGGGAGCTGTCGGTAACCTCCATGGGCTCAATGCCGAAACGCATTCTGGTATCAATGACGGTAACCACGTTGCCTCTGAGGTTGATAATGCCCAGCACATAATCCGGAGAACCGGGCACCGGAGCGATTTCGGAATAGCGCAGCACCTCCTGCACCTGCATTACATTGATGCCGTACACCTCCTTATCAAGATGAAATGTCACCCATCTGGTAAGTTCGCCGTTTTTCGCCTTAACCTGATTGTTATCCTGTTCTGCTGCCATGACTGTTCCTCCACATCCTAAATCCGGAAAAAGCTCCCGGCTTTAACAAATTATACAATGGCCCGGCCGGCCGATTCCGTGCGGAAACCCGTAGTTTCAGGGAGCTTCTCACATCTAGCCTGAGAGCCGATCCCCTGACGCCGCCGCCCCCTGATGCTCCCCTTTATCCGGAGGGCGCCGCTTCTCAGCCTGCCCTGCCGTCTTATTGCTTGATCCTGCCGGATCCGTCCAGAAGATCCTTTACATTGTCTCCGGATTCCAGCATCTTAATAAGCTCCTCCGGGTGCAAAAGAGCGCACATCTCGTTCTTCACAATCCCCGAGAGCCACGGCCGCTGCCCGGCATTCTCCCGCCACTTGATGCCGTCATGAGTCAGGTTTCTGGTGCCGATAAGCTCATCGCACTGCACGGCCCAGTCCGAAGCTCCCAGAAGGATGGCGTATTTATATTCGTGAGCCACGATTTCCTTCCCCGGCATCATCCATTTCGCAGTATCCACCACCGCTACCTTTCTTTTGCGGATATTGGTGAGACCGGAAAACCATTCCGGCTTCCCGAAGATCTGGGTGATCTTTTCCGTCTGATAAATGCCCCCCAGGAACTTCAGCGGCACTGCCAGCATCACGCCGGCCACCTTGAAGAACAGGGCCGAGAATTCCTTCCCGAGATCCATGTTCCGCCACGGGGCAGGAGCGGGAGTCTCCGCCTTAACCTCTGCGCGAACCTCGGTAACAGCTGCTGTCTGGGGCTCCTGCACCTTAACCTGAACCGCTGGCTCAGAAACAACTGTCTGGACTTTGACTTCTGCCTTGGTCTCCGTTTTAACCGGAGTCGCGGTAACCGTCTCTGTCTTCACGGCTTCCTTAACCTCGGGAACCGCGGCAGTCTCCACAGTGGCCGGCACCTTATCCAGCAGAGTCTGCAGGGAAGCTCGGGTTTCCGGTTCCTTAAAGGGCAGCGGGGCCGCCTTTTCCGGCTCGGCCGCCGGCAGGAGGCCCGGATCTTCGGACAGGGGTTCATCCTCGGCCAGCAGGGAATTAAAGTAATTCACCATGGCCGCATACTGCAAGGATTTGCTCATTTTGTCTGTCCTTCAACTTTTAAGAGATCATTAAGGAGCTTCTCATAGGCAAGACAGCCCTTGGAATAGGGGAACTTAATGGGAGCCGGCACATGAAGCTCGCTGCAGTCCCGGAATCTGGTGTCAATGGGGATCACGTCCCGCCAGACCACGTCCCCGTAGGCTTCCTTAATGGATTCCAGGGTCTGATTCGATGCCCGGGTGCGCCGGTCAAACATAGTAGGCACAATAAGGTAGCGGAGGGGCCTGGCCTTGGTGCCCCGGAGGATCTCAAAGGTCTTCATCATCCGCTCCAGTCCCTTAAGAGCCAGAAACTCCGTCTGGGTAGGCACGATAATGCTGGAGCTCGCCGCCAGGGCGTTCACCATCATCACTCCCAAAACCGGGGGACAGTCCACGATGGCGCAGTCGAATTCATCGTTTATAGCCGCGAGAGACTTTTTCAGAATGAGGCCCGCCTGGCTCTGCCGCTGTCCCAGGGTCTGATCCAGGGTGGCCAGGGCCAGAGATCCCGCCATCAGCTTGATATTGCTCACCGAGGTATCGATGATAATGGATTTCACCAGCTCCTTTGTAATGCTGTCACTCAGAAACAAATCAAACAGGGTATGCTCCAGATCGTCGGAATCAAAGCCGAAGCAGCTGGTCAGAGAGGAGTGCGGGTCGGTATCCAGCACCAGCACCTTCTTGCCCCTCCGGGCCAGAATCCCGGCCAGAGTAATCACGGTGGTGGTTTTGCCCACGCCGCCCTTCTGATTCGCCACAGTCCATACAATCATCAGTTATTCCTCTTTATTTACCAGCTTCCGGCCCTGCGGCGGCAGATCCCGCCCCGTTCTTGCCGGCGCCGCTCTCCTTCCCGGAATCTCCGGCGGCATTCCCGGCTTCCTGCCGGGAGAACACCTTTATGCGGCCGTCCGGCATTCTGATAATTTCCAGATTTTCCAGATCCTTGGGCGCCAGCTGCTCCCGGGCGCCGGGAGTAGTATCAATCAGGTCGGGCAGCACCTCCAGCTTCGCCGGCCTCATGGCGTACTTGGAAATCGCCACCGTAACGCAGCGGTTCCGGGCCCGGCCTCTTTCCGTGGCATTGGAGACAAAGGGAGCAAACTGACCGTAGGCCTCCACGCCCAGCCTGTGGGGCTCAATGCCGTTTGCGGCCATATCCTCGATAACGCTGATGGATCTCGCGGCGGAGAGCTCCCAGTTGGAACGGTAAACCTCGTTCTTCACCAGAGAGTTGTCAGTATAACCGCGAACCCGGACATAGTTAGTGATATTCTTAAGGATATCGGAAATCTTTTCAAGCACCGGACGGGCCCTGTTGAGAATAGAGGCGCTTTCCGGCGCAAAAACCAAAGCGTCATTGAGATCAATGGTGAGCCAGTTCTGATTCTGGGACACGATGACCAGGCCCTCGCTTTCCAGCTCCTCCAGGGCATTGGAAATATCCTCCCGGACGGAATCCAGCGGGGCTCCCATAATGTTTTCTCCGGAATTACTGGTAATGGCATCGCTGCTCTCGGCGCCGCTGCCGTTGTTATCCTCTCTGTTGCTTTCCTTTCTTACCGGGGATTCCTCGGAAACGCCGAACTCGATCATGCCTCCGCCGCCAGGATTGTCCGCATGAATGGGCTTGATATCCGGAGTGGTGAGAGAGACGCTGGCATCAGCGGGGTTTTCGCTCATGAGCTGGGTAATGACAATTTCCGCCTGTCCGGGAGTCTCGGCCCGATCATTCACAAATCCCACCTGGGTGAAGCTGTCCATAAGGCCCTGCACCATGGCGGAAAAGTCATTCCGGGCGGACATGGCAAAGCCGTACAGCACCACGAACACGGCAAAAAGGAGGGTCATAAAGTCCGCGTAGGACACCATCCAGCGTTCGGCATTTTCAGGCGCGGCAGCCTTCTTTTTGCGGGCCATGAGAGCTAGACCTCCTGACCGGTGTAAACAGAAAGCTTTCTCTTAAGCTGCATGGTGTTTTCCCCGTTGGAGATGGAAACCAGCCCGTCCAGGGTCATGGCCTTGAAGGCCATCCGGTCATGGAGGATCGCCTTAAAGCGGTTTCCGGCCGGCAGAAAGAGCAGATTGGCCGCCACCAGGCCGTAAATGGTGGCCACAAAGGCCACGGCAATGGAGGGGCCCAGAAGCTCCGGCTGATCCAGAAGTCCCATGGCATGGATGAGGCCCAGCACCGCGCCGATGATGCCCATGCAGGGAGCGTAGCCGCCGATGCCCTCCAGCACCTTGATATACTGCTCCTCCTCGTACTCCTCATGCTCCATTTCCATTTCCATGAGAGCCACCAGCTGATCCTTGTCCACGCCGTCCACAATCATCTGAATGCCCTTTCTGGTAAAGGAGTCGTTAATATTGCCCAGAGTGTTCTCCAGAGCCAGAAGTCCCTGCTGTCTGGCGGTCTGCAGCATGGATTCCAAAAGAGAGGACTGGCCGATAAAATCATTCCGGGGCGGCGCAATGAGCCACTTAAGTCTGACCAGAGCCCCGATTACCGTGCCGATGGGAAACTGCACCATGCCCGCTCCGAAGGCGGCTCCGATAACGATCATGAACGCCGGAAGATCCAGAAGCGCGGTAGGATGAGAGCCCTCGATCATCATGCCGCCGAGAATAAAGCCTACCCCGACAAAAAAGCCTAAAATATTCATGTAAAACCTATAGAACTTTCTTTAATTAAATGCGCTGTCAGCATGGCGCCGATGACAGCCATGGCAGACTCATTCCAATCCTGTCAGTTAAGCTGACCCTGATTTTTTCAGTAACCGGATCCCCGTCCCTTAAGTTCCCGGCCGGGCTACTTCTTTATGGTCTTAATAATCTCTCTCGCAATATCCTGCAGCGGGAGAATCCGGGAAGCCAGCCCCGCCACGGCCCGGGGCATGCCGTAAATCACCGAGGTGAACTCGTCCTGGGCCCAGATCTCGGAGCCCTTTTCCCGGAGGAGCTTGCAGCCCATTTTCCCGTCCTGTCCCATGCCGGTGAGAATGATGGCCAGCACCCTGATATTGCTGCACCGGGAAAGGGATCCCATGAGAATGTCCACCGATGGCCGGTAATAAACCTCCGGAGGGCTTTCGATCACCGAGATCCGAAAATTCCGGGCGGAGCGGGCGGTGATGGTGATCTGCTGTCCCCCCGGGGCGATGTAAACGCACCCCGGCTTCAGCTGCTCCCCGTTTTCCGCCTCCTTGACCGTAACCTCCGCCAGATTGTTAAGCCGCTCGGCAAAGGAACGGGTAAAGAGTCCCGTCATATGCTGCGCAATCACCACCGGAAAGGGGATGGTGCCGGGAAGAGCGGTAATAATGGCCTGCAGCGCATTGGGGCCGCCGGTGGAGCTCCCGATGGCCAGAATCTGATAATCGGTGCTGCCCTCGGGGGCAAAGCTCTTAATATGCTGCAGATGGGCATTCCGGGTTTCCTGGCTGATCCTGAGGTTATTCAGGGCGTTAAGCTCCGCCTTTTTGCGGTTTATGAGAGCCTCCAGCCGGGATTCCACTCTGCTCATTTTCTCCAGGGCCCGCTGACCCCGGCTAACCGGCGCGGCCGGAGCGGAAACAGGCGCTTCCCGGCGGATAGCAGTATCAGCCGGGCGGGATGCCGGAGATGCCGCCTGAGGCAGCGGCGCCGCCGGCACCCTGCGGAAGGCGCTTCTCTCCGGTTCTGCCGCCGCGGCAGGACGATCCGGGCGGACAGAGCTTTCGGAGTTCAGGGGACGGGGCCGCGCCGCCGTAATTCCCCGGCGGTACAGGGAGGAAGTGCCCAGAGCCTTTACCTTGGAGCAAATCTCCTCCACCACCTGGGACTTTCTTCTGGCGATGCCGGAAAAGTCCTTGGGCAGAAAATCCGCCGCCCCGTAGGAAAGCGCCTCGAAGGTCTCCCGGGCCCCCTCCTCCGTCAGTGATGAAAACATCAGAACCGGGGTGGGACAGACCTCCATAATCTTCTTCACTGCCTCAATGCCGCCCATCACCGGCATTTCCACATCCATGGTAATCACGTCCGGTCTCAGAGAGCGGGTAAGATCCACCGCCGCCTGACCGTTATGGGCTTCTCCAATCACCTGGATGCCGGGATCCGTGTCAAACATCTCCCGGAGACGCTTGCGGTAAAAGGTGGAATCATCAACTATCAGCACTTTCACAGACATTTGAGAAACCTCGTTGACCAGTCTCGTTGTTAACCAGCCCCGCTTCCGGCGCAGAAATTCAATAATTAAAAAAACTCCGGAAATGTCACTCGCCGGAGTCATTAACAATCATCAGACGGCGGGAGGCGCAGGACTTGCGGGAGCCGCCTTGGCCGCCGGCTTTCTCGCTGCCGGACGGACTGCCTCCTTCCGGGCATAGCCCCGGAGCAGGCTGGGAATATCCAGGATCAGCGCAATGCCGCCGTCAGAGGTGATAGTGGCACCGGCCATGCCGGGAGTGCCATGAAGAAGCTCGTCCAAAGGCTTTATCACCACTTCCTCCTGACCCACGAGTTCATCCACCACAAAGGCCACCTGATTGCCGTTGCCCTGCTGCACCAGCACCACATGCCCCCATTCCGGATGAACGACAGGGGTCTTGTCGCGTCTTCTGATAAGCCAGTCCTGAAGATAAAAGAGGGGGATAGCCTTTTCGCGGATCACAATGGTGTCCTGACCGTCCACCTTCTTGATGCCGTCCAGCTTGAGATGGAAGATTTCGTTAACCGAGGTCAAAGGCAGCGCAAAGCTCTGGGCTCCCACCTTCACCATCAGGGTCGGGAGAATGGCCAGAGTCAGGGGCACCTTGATTTCGATTACGGTGCCCTTCCCCAGATGGGAATCGATGCGCAGGGAACCGTTGAGCTTGGAGATATTGGTCTTCACCACGTCCATGCCCACGCCGCGGCCTGAGATATCCGAAATCTTTTCCTTAGTGGAAAAGCCCGGCTTGAAGATCAGATTGAAGGCCTCGGCATCAGTCATGCGATCGGCGGTTTCCTTGTCCAAAACCCCCCGCTTTATGGCCACGGACTTCAGCTTCTCGGGATCCATGCCGGCGCCGTCGTCGATGATCTTCAGGAGAATGTGATCCCCCTCCTGAGAGGCGCTCAGGGTAATGGTGCCCTGCTCCGGCTTGCCGGCTCTCATTCTGGCGTCAGGCATCTCGATGCCGTGGTCGCAGGAATTTCTGACCAGGTGAATCATGGGATCCGCCAGAGCGTCCACCAGAGTCTTGTCCAGGTCAGTTTCCTCGCCCTCCATCACGAGCTCGATCTTCTTGCCCAGATTGCGGGCCAGCTTGCGGATAAGCTGCGGGAAGCGGCCGAATACCTTCTTGATGGGCTGCATGCGGGTCTTCATCACCGCGCCCTGGAGATCGGCAGTCACCACGTCCAGATTGGAGATGGTCTTGTTAAGCTCCTCGTTGGACTGCATGGAGTTTCCGATGCTGAGCAGGCGGTTTCTCACCAGCACCAGCTCGCCCACCATGTTCATGAGGTTATCCAGAATCTTGGTTTCCACCCGGACAGTGTCGTCAACGGTAACCTTGGCACTGTTAGCGGCTGCGGCCTGCTTGTCCGCATGATGATCCGGGACATCCGCCGGCGGGGGCGGCGCATCGGAGGGAGCCGGAGCGGCCTTGGCAGCCGGAGCAGACGGCGCGGCCGGCTTGGGCTCGGCGGCTGCGGCCAGAATAGCCTTGTCATTGGCGGTGCCGGGAGCCACGCCCTTGCCATGGAGAGAATCCAGCAAAGCCTCGAAATCGTCGTCCGTCATAGTATCCCCGGGGCCGGAGAAAATATCCGCCGCCGGGGCCGGCTTCGGAGCCGGAGCAGGCTTTGCGGCGGGCGCCGGAGCAGGAGCCGGCTCGGGCGCGGCGGGAGGAGTAAAGCCCGGGAGCGGCACCGGCTTTGCTTCGGCGCCGGCCAGAATGGCGTCAAATTCGCTTTCGATATCCATCCCGGAAGCAGCGGCCGGAGCGGCATTCTTGTCGCCGGCGGAGCCGGGAGCCACGCCCTTGCCGTGGAGCGAGTCCAGAAGAGCCTCAAACTCATCATCGCTGATGGTGTCAATGCCATCCGAGGGGGGCGGAGACACCGGGGCCGGAGCCGGTTTGGGAGGCGGAGGAGGAGGCGGCGGCGGGGGCGGAGGAGGCGCTGCGGGAGCCGGACGGGGAGCCCCGCCGGGAACGCACAGGGCCTTCAGGCTGTTCAGAAGAGAGGCCGGAGCCGCCTCGGGCATTTCGCCGTTCTGCACCTGATGAAACATTTCATTGATGGTGTCATAGGCCTGAAAAATCACATCCATAAGATCAGATGTCACCGGCACGGTCTTTTTCCGGAGGCAGTCAAAAACATTTTCAGCGCCGTGACAGGCTTCCACCAGCGGGGTGAGATTCAAAAACCCCGCGCCGCCCTTCACAGTGTGAAAGGCGCGGAATATCGCATTCAGAAGCTCGGAATCATCCGGATTCTTTTCCAGAGCCACCAGCTGCTCTGAAAGATTTTCAATAAGCTCACCAGCTTCCACCAGAAAGTCCTGGAGAATTTCCTGATCAACACCTTCTAAAGCCATCTAACTTCACCTAATCTAATTCATGAGCATTAATGCATTTAAAAAGTCCGCGGCGTGAGCTAAAAGCCGAGACTGGCCAGCAAATCGTCAACATCATCCTGATTCTTGGCGCAGTCTTCCCGCCCTTCAGGATTAGGTATGGGCCCCTCTGCCGCCGCCGGGGAACCCGCCCTGACGCGGCCGTCGGCAATGCCTTTCCCGCCGGCATAGTTCTTCAGCAGGGAAAGCAGGCTGCCCTCCACCTCTCCCACCAGCTTGATAATGCGGTTAATCATCTGTCCGGTCAGATCCTGAAAATCCTGCGCCATTAAAATTTCGGTAAGCTGATTATTCAGGGTATCAGCATCCCGCTGCGCCCCCTGCAGCAGGGAATAGCTCTCGTGGCAGAGCCGCACAAAGGTGGATTTGTCGATATCCTTGCGCATCAGCTTCTCCCACATGGGCATAATGGAGTGGATGGAGGAGTCCAGCTTGCCGGCCAGAGGCTTGCACTGATCCACGGCATCCATGGTGCGGTTCGCCGCGCTGTCGGTCATTCTGATAATATACCGCAGTCTTTCGGTGGCATCGGGAATCTCCGTCTCGGCAATATCCCGGAGCCGGGGATCCACGGTGAAGCTGTTAAGCTCGTCATGAAGCGTGCGGGCCATTTTTCCGACTTCGGAAAACAGGTCTGCCTGATTGCGATTTACGATGCCCACTATCATGGCATCCGCTTCTTCCTGGTACCCGTCCTCGAGATATTCCAGAAGAAGCTGCGCCTCGGCCCTGGTAATCAGAGGGCCTCTTTCATGACCTTCGCTGCTGTATACTGTCATACGCGCCCTGCCTCGGTTTTGCTAGCCCAGACGTTCAAAAATCTTATCAAGCTTTTCCTTAAGAGTCGCTGCGGTAAACGGCTTTACGATGTAGCCGTTGATGCCGGCCTGAGCCGCCTCGATAATCTGTTCTCTCTTCGCTTCTGCGGTAACCATCAGCACCGGCAGCGTCTTCAGCTTGTCATCGGCGCGAATGGCCTTCAGAAGATCGATGCCCTGCATGCCGGGCATGTTCCAGTCGGTTATCACAAACTGGAAGTCCCCGCTCTTGAGCATGGGCAGCGCGGTGTTGCCGTCATCAGCCTCCTGAGTATTGTTAAAGCCCAGGTCACGGAGCAAATTCTTGATAATTCGCCGCATTGTGGAAAAATCATCAACAATCAAAATCTTGATATTCGTGTCCAAAATCAGCCTCCAGGTACACTTTCATAGAGATTCCTGCGCAACGTACAACCGATGTACAACAAGAACACTACTCCCTTTTTAACTAATGCATTATGCACATGTCTTGATAGCTTTTCAGAGATCTATACAGCAATTTGCATTCAATTAAGGGACAGAGCCCACAAATTTAGCCAATATTGCCCGGAAAACCGCTCCCTGTGATGAAAATCCCGTGTAAACAGACACTATAAGAGCTGCCGCGGGATCGAACCCCCGCGGCATCGTCCGGAACGAAAAGAGCATGACATGGAAGATGAACAAAGACAAAACGGCAGGATGATGAAACGATCTGAATAATACAGCCGGAAAGCTGCAGGCGGAAAACCCTGTTCGGTATCAGGCATCCTCAATCCAGTCCCGGAGCACGGCCCGGATCCGCACGGTGGCCTGAGCCATGATCTGGCTTACCCGGGATTCCCCCACCCCGATGACCGCGCCGATTTCCTTGAGGTTGAGACCTTCGTTGTAGTAGAGAGAAAGCACCTGCTGCTCCCGCTCCGGGAGCTTTTTGAGGGCCTCGGCCAGATGGGAGGCAAACTGCTCCCGGGAAATCTGGCTTAAGGGGGTGGCCATGGAGCTCTCCGGATCCGTCTCCACGGAAATCACATCCTCGCTGACCCCCAGATCATCAATGCCGATAAAATGGCTCACGGCTTCATCAGCAACCATGCGGTGATATTCGTCAATGGAGATCTGCATGCGGGCGGCCACCTCGCTGTCCCGGGGCTGGCGGCCCAGCTCGTGGGAAAGCTTGTTGATCACCGAAGCAATGGAGCGGGCGTTTTTGTGGACGGCCCGGGGAGCCCAGTCGTCGCTGCGGATTTCGTCCAGCATGGCGCCGCGGATGCGAATGGAGGCATAGGTTTCAAAGGACGCCCCCTGAAGTCCTTCATAATTTCTGGCCGCTTCCATAAGACCGATCATGCCGGCCTGAACCAGATCGTCAACCTGCACCATGGGAGGCAGGCGGGCTTTGAGATAGAGAGCAATGCGCTTTACCAGCGGCGCGTACCGAAGCACCATGCTGTCGCGATTGTCCTTCTGACTGAGATAAGCCCTGGTCGGATTCAATTTAAGCTTCCTTTACATGCTGAGGCTCTGCTTTTCTTCTCCGTCACCGGCAACCGAACGCTTCACCAGATTTTCCACAAAGAATTCCAGATGCCCTTCCGGATGATACGGAATCGGCCAGGTGGCGGCCCTGAGAGCCAGAGCCTTGAAGGCCATGGCAGCGGGAGACTTGGGAAAGGCATCCACGATAACCTGTCTTTTTCTCAGCGCCAGTCTGATATTATTATCCATAGGGACACATGAAACAAGCTCCAGAGCCACATCCAGAAAGCGATCCGTGACCTTGGTCAATTTGGCAAAAAGCTCCTTTCCCTGCTTCAGACTGCTGACCATATTGGCCACGATCTTGAAGCGGGAAACCCCGTATTCCGTGTTCAGGATCTTCATGAGAGCATAGGCATCGGTAACGGAGGTGGGCTCGTCGCACACCACCACGAGCACGTCCTGAGCGGCCCGGGCAAAGGCCAGCACCATATCGGAAATGCCGGCGGCGGTGTCCACAATCAGGACGTCAATGGGGGTTTTAAGCTCGCTGAAGGCCCGGATAAGCCCGGCATGCTGCGCCGGGGACAGCTCCGCCATGACCTGCTTGCCCGAAGAGGCCGGGACGATTTTAAGACCGTGGGGGCCCTCAACCATGACCTCATCCAGGGTGCATTCCCCGGAAAGCACATGATAGAGATTCCGGTTGACCTTTATGCCCAGCATGACATCGATATTCGCCAGTCCCAGGTCAGCATCCAGAAGCATCACCCGCTTCCCCTGAGCGCTCATGGCAATGGCCACGTTCAGGGAAACGCTGGATTTGCCCACGCCGCCCTTGCCGCCTGTTACCGTAATAACCTTCACCCCGCGCCCGGAAAAATTTCCGTCTGCCATTTTTCTTAATCCTTCTGCCTGATCCATAATAATTCTCTGCTCTCTCCTGCTTAGCCTGCTCCCTGCCCCAGTTCCCTGGCCCAGGTCGCCTCCCTTTCATCGGCGGCGCCGAGCTCCAGCTCCGGTTCCAGATCCTCAATCTGGGAAAGAAGCATAGATACCAGCCGGCGGGAATCTCCCACCTCCAGATCCTCAGGAACCCGCTGTCCGGAGGTGGTATAGGCGATGGGAATATCCTGTTCAATGCCGATGCTCAGAGCATCGCCGATGCTGACGCTTTCATCCAGCTTGGTGATAATAAGGCCGTCAATGCCCACCTGACCGAAACGTCTGCAGGCATCGTCCAGCACCTTGCGCTGGGCCGTGCCCGGCAGCACCAGATAATGCTGCAGCCTGATTCTGGCATTGCGATCCAGCTCCAGAAGCTCCTCCTCCAGCCGGGTGTCCCGCTGTCCCAGTCCGGCTGTGTCAATCAGCACCAGACTGCGGTTTCTGAGCTGGTACAGGGCCTCCGACAGGGTGGTGACATCCTCCACCACCTTCACGGCACAGCCCATGATCCGGCCGTAGGTCTGGAGCTGCTCGGAAGCGCCGATGCGGTAATTGTCCGTGCTGATAAGAGCCACCTGATCCGGGCCGTATTCCAGGGCGAACCTGGCGGCCAGCTTGGCGATGGTAGTGGTCTTGCCCACGCCGGTGGGACCGATAAGGGCCACGGCTCCGCCGTTTTTGAGGATGGCGTCCTGGCTGACCCGGACGTTGTTCTCCAAAATCCGTGCCAGCTCCCGCCAAGCCTGAGACAGGGGCGCCGAGCCGTTTATTCTGTTTGTGACGCGGTCGGCTGTTTTTTCAGAAAAGCCGCCGGAAACCAAAAGCCGGGCGATCATGGCCCGCACCGGCTCCTCCCGGCTGCGCTCCTCATGCATGAGACCGGCCAGCTGATACTGGAGAAGATGCCTGATGGCCTCCACCTCCCGGGAAAGATCCGTGAGCTTTCCGGCATCGGAAAGAATCTTGTTCTCCGGAATTCTCCCGGCATCCTTGCCGCCGGCTCCGTCTCCGGCTCCCCGGGACGGCTGATACCCCTTGAAGGCATTGCCGGCTCCGATGCTGCCGGGAGGAGTGCGGCTGTAGCCGGAGCTCTCGCCGGAGGCCCCGCTCCGGGGCCGGGCCGGAGCCGCCGGCTTCGGGTTAAGCTTTTCCTGCCGGGACAGGAGAGCTGCCAGAGAATCCGCAAATTTTTCCTGTCTTTGGGTTAAATCTGACGGTTTATTGACGTTTTTGCCGCCGGAACGACGCTTTTCCGGCAGGGAGGCAGACGATAAATTGACACTGTCATCCGGAATTTCCCGTTCATAGCCGCTGGTGTCCGGGGCGGGCTTTTCAGTTTCCTTCCGGGCGGAATCATCCACAGCGGCCACGATTTCCACGCCTCCGCTGACATTTTTGCTGGACATGATAATGGCTTCCGAACCAAGCTCCTCCTTGATTTCCTGAAGCGCCGAACGCATATCCTTTGCAAAAAACCGTTTCAGATTCATGTATTACCCCTGCTACTGTCCTACTGCGCTGACTATCTTGATCTGCTTGTCATCCGGAATTTCCTGATAGGATAAAACTCTGAGCCCCGGTATGGAGTTTTTCACAAACCGTGCCAAGGTGTTTCTGAGGAGTCCCGAGGTCAGCAGAATGGCCGGCTCGCCCTCCATCTCCTGCCGGCTTGCGGCGTCAGAGAGGGACTTCTGCATTCTTTCCGCCAGGCCCGGCTCGATGCCTGCACCATCAGCCCCGCCGGACTGCAGGGACTTGTGCAGAATGTTTTCCAGATCCCGGGACAGCGTAATTACCGGAATCACCTGAGACGATCCTACAATATCCTGCACAATGAGCCGGCGCAGTCCGATGCGGCAGGCTGCGGTAAGCACCTCGGGATCCTGGCTCCGGGGCGCGTAATCGGTCAGAGTGGTAAGAATGGTGCGCATATCCCGGATGGGCACGCCGTCATTAAGGAGATTCTGGAGCACATGACACAGATTCCCCAGATTAAGCACGCCCGGCACCAGGTTCTCCACCAGCTTGGGCTGGGTTTTGGAGACGATGTCCAAAAGATTCTGCACCTCCTCCTGCCCCAGAAGCGAGGCGGCGTTCTGGGCCAGAATCTGGCTCATGTGAGTGGCCACCACCGTGGCGGAATCCACCACGGTGTAGCCGTAGCCCAGAGCCTGATCATTATCGGACTTGCTGATCCAGATGGCATCCAGTCCGAAGGAAGGATCCTTAGTGGGGGTGCCCTTCAGATTTCCGAACACCTGTCCGGGATTGATGGCCAGCTCCCGGTCGGGATAGACCTCAGCTTCTCCGAGACTGACTCCCATCATGGTAATGCGGTAGGCATTGGGGGAGAGATCCAGATTGTCCCGGATATGCACCGCCGGCACCAGAAAGCCCAGCTCCTGAGAAAGCTTCTTTCTGACGCCTTTCACCCGGCTCAGAAGCTCGCCGCCCTGCTTTTTATCCACCATGGGAATCAGCCGGTAACCTACCTCCAGACCGATGACATCCACCGGGGCCACATCGTCCCAGCTGAGCTCCTTCTTGTCCGGAGAAGGAGCGCCGGCAGAGCTGACCGGAGCGTTTTTGGCAGCCTCCGCCTGCTTCTTCTCCCGCTTCTTCATGTACCAGGCCAGAGCGCCGCACAAAGCTGCCAGAATCAGAAAAGGCACATGGGGCATGCCCGGAACCACGGCGATAATGCCCAGAATGGCGGCAGCCACGGCCGGGGATCGGGAGTCCCGGAAAATTTCCCCGATGACCGCCTTTCCCATATCCTGAGCGGTATTCTGCCGGGTAATAATAATGGCGGTGGCCACGGAAAGCAGTAAGGACGGGATCTGGGCTACCAGGCCGTCCCCCACGGTAAGCTTGGTGTAAATGTCCGTGGCATCGGCAAACTTCAGATTATGCTGGGCGATACCGATAATCATGCCGCCGATAACGTTGATAAACAGGATCAGAATGCCGGCGATGGCATCCCCCTTCACAAATTTGCTGGCGCCGTCCATGGCTCCGTAGAAATTGGCCTCCTGGGTGACCTCGGCCCGGCGCGCCTTGGCCTGATCCTGAGTGATAAGGCCGGCATTGAGATCGGCGTCAATGGACATCTGCTTTCCGGGCATGGCATCTAAGGTAAACCGCGCCGTAACCTCAGAAATGCGTCCGGCGCCCTTGGTGATAACCACAAAGTTAATGATCACCAGGATGGCAAACACAATAAGTCCCACCACGAAGTTGCCGCCCATGACCACATTGCCGAAGGACTCGATAACCTTTCCGGCAGAGGCGCCGCCCGCATGTCCGTGCACCAGAATTACCCGGGTGGAGGCCACGTTAAGGGACAGCCGAAGCAGCGTGGCTATAAGCAGCACAGAAGGAAAGGAGGCAAATTCCGTGGGCTTTTTCGTATAAATGGTTACGAACAGAATCAGCATGGAAATGGTGATATTGAAGGTAAAAAACATGTCCAGCAGGAAAGCCGGCATCGGCAGCATGACCATGCCCAGGCACATCAGCACCAGTATCGGCGTGCCGACTGATTTTACCGGCAGAGTCTTAATCCTGTTCCAGATATCCAGAGCCATATTGCAACTACAAGCTTCCCATGTTTTTACCGATCTGCATTATATGATCATTGCGGTTTTTTACGGTTGCCCCGCCCCTCCGGCGCTTCAAATGTATGAAAGGGATCGTGTTTCGCCGGAAAAACAAAACCGGAAAAATCTCCCGCAAAGCAGCATGACGGCATGGCGGAGCAGCAGAATAGCGGCACCACCGCATTTTGCGTATCCAGCATATTTCATGCCGGATAGCTCAGGACGGGGAATTATCGGTTACGGCAGGAACGGAAGCCGGAGCGGAAAGGATCATGCCCCGGGTCTTTTCGGAAAGCAGGCTCAATAGCCAGTCCCCGTACAATTGCTGAAGCTTCAGGCGATCGGCAAGATAGTCCCCCCGGCTGTAGGCCTGCTGCACCGCGTTCCGGATATCATGCGAAAGATAAAGCTCCCGGGCCGTCCCGGAGATATCCCGGGGATTCATAAGCTCTATTACCGTCCGGAACACGGAACGGGATCCGTGGAGACTCATGCGTTCCCGGAAGCTTCCGGGAATGCTCCTCCGGAGAAATTTCGGGAAATAATCCGGCTTCATGTCCTGATAAAAGGGCCGGATCCGCAAAATCAGCCTCCTGAGAAGAGGAATAACCGGAATCCGGAAACCTGCGCTGTCGCCCCTTCTGGTGGACTTCACTTCAATGGCCATAACATAGCTCTCGGTGCCCGGAATGAGCTTCATGCTCTCCGCATTCATAATCACCCTGCATGTCTCGGAAATTCTGGTGCCCAAAATGAGATGGCAGATCCAGGTCAGGAACACCGTTTCAGGACATTCCAAAGCCAGAGCCGTCAGAAACTCCCGCACCTTCTCCGCCGCAATTTCCAGACTGTCGAAGTTATGGCAGGACAGAGCATAACGGTGCCGCGCCGGCACTCTCTCGCAGGTCTGATACAGTCCCAGAAAGGGATTATGGGACAGCGTGCCCCGTTTCACTCCCCAGGCGGCGATGCTGTTCAGAATGCAGATATAGTACTTGCGGGTATTATGATGCAGGGAGAGATCCAGATCCTCCGGATTGATCTCCGCCACGGGAGTATCCGCAAACTGGCCGGAAAAGCCGCAGATCACGGAGCGGTAGGATTTCAGGGAGCTTTCCTTGAGATTATGATTCTGAACGTAAAGCTCAAAAAGCTCTCTCAGGGTAATCCCCGGGGCCGGATCCCCCAAAGCGCTCTGATCCTTATTTTCTCCGGAAAACACCGTAAGCCCCCGGAGCAGGATCTGCCGGTTCAGCTTTCCCGCCTGCTTCCGGGCCTCCCGGAGAGAGATTTCCGAGACAATGCCCAGACTCTTGTACCTGGCCCGGGAACGGCGGCCGGAGTTTCCGGATCCCGTCTCCGGAGTTCTTTCCGAATACCGGAAAACATATGAAATCGACAGGCGGGAGGTGCTTTTCTGAATTCGCACAAAAAGCCTTCTTACTCCCTGAACCTTCAGCATCACTGATTTTCCGGCCCCCGAATCATAATGCTCCAGATCCTTCACATCCTTCTGAGTTTTGATAACCGGTTTAAAAGATCCCATATCCTTACACCACCAACTCCCAGCCGCACATGTCAGTCACGATTTAGTAACGTCAGAATTTAACAACTGAAATTGTCCGCTCCCTGCAAAGCCGGCAATATCACGCTTCCATTACGATGCAGAATGATTTCCGAGAAACGTTTTAGTCACGTCTTCCTTACAGCATCCGGAAAATACCCGTCTCCCCGTAATTATCCATATCCCCGGAGAACCTTTGTTTTAAAGGGGAATCAGATACCGTACCAGAGAGCAAGGAAAGCAATATCTTTCGCAAATAATATAATGTTTAACCCTATAGGGTAAAGGAATTATTATGAAGGCAAAATGGCTTCCTTTAGCAGCTGGCGTAGCTCTCGCTGCTG
>NZ_JBGVBR010000062.1:0-4911 GCF_045225735.1 Succinimonas sp.
GGCGGAGCCTGGGCAGGAGCCGCCATCGGCACCGCCATCTGTCCGGGCATCGGCACCGCTGCGGGAGCTGTCGTTGGCGGCATTGCATCCTGTCTCGGGCTTTCCAGCCTCTTTGATTAAATGGCAGGCTGGAATTCCGGGGGCGGCATAAGGACTGGGAACATTGCACTTTTTTGTTCCCGAGTCCGGAAGCCCCAGATCTACCATAAACAGCTAAGAAGGAGCACATTATGACCAGCATTGAGAAACATCGGGAATATCAGTAACGCCGCCGCTGCCGCAGGAAATGCGTGTGTCGGATTCATCTGCCTGATAATACCGGGCATTCCCAAACCGCGTCTTCCTCCTATTGTTCCTTCTCCCTGGAAGTGGTAAGCGTTTTTATCAGGAATCCCCGGGGCGCTCCCGGGATTTGTGAGACTATTGCATACAAGGAGCAGAATATGATCGGAGCAGCGATTATCTGGATACTGACCCATAACGACTGACAGGAAAAGCCAGCGCCGGATTCGCCTCCCCGGTGCCTGGTTTTCCCAAAAAGCCGCCGGTGATTTTTCCGGATCTCTGGCAGGGGCCGGTTATTTGAAGCGCGTTGTATTTTTGCAAACTCATTTGGGATCTTACTCACCTTCCGCTACAGCATTTTTCTGCTTTCCATAAGACGGACGGACGCAGTTTTAAAATGGGTATGAGCAAGTGTCAGAAAGCGTCAAGTGCTTGAAAGGCATTTACGCACCACGGGGAACATGCCGGAAAAGGAGCAGGGCATTATGACTGAAGGCGTTACGGCCGCAGCTGATAAAACGGCTGGCGGCAGAGAAGAAAGCCGGCAAGACGGCATAACACCTGAAAACACTGAATTTCATTGCTCCCGGTGTTCCGTCTGCTGCCGTTCTCTCCGGGTGTTCGGCGGCCTGTATGACGATCTTGATGACGGCACGGGCACCTGCCGGTATCTGGATCAGATGGCTGGGCTCTGTACCATTTATGACAAGAGACCGGATAAATGCCGGGTGCGCGAGGGGTATCAGACCTACGGCGCCGGCCTGTCTTACGAGGAGTATCTTCGGCTGACCCGTGAGGGCTGCCGGAAGCTCAGGGAGCTCTGGGCCCTGAAGCAGCACGGGGAAGCCGGCGGCGAGACCGCTTCGGACAGCGGGGCTTCCTGAAGGCGCAATGGTGACGATTTTTTTGTTTAAGTACTGAGGAGATTCATATGCCAATTCCTGCAATTATACTTTGGGGCGCGGCCGCCGTTATCGGAGCCGTGGGCGGCGCTAAGGCCATTGATGCTCATAACAACAACAGCAAGGCTGAGAGAATTGTTGAGCGGTCAAAGGATAATTACAAAAGAGCCAGCGAGGCCCTGGAGAACGATCGCAAGGGCACCGGGGAACGCCTGGCGGCTCTGGGCAAGCTGAAGGCCGAGGTATTTTCCCATCAGATTAAGCATCTCGTGAGCATGCACAAGAAATTCCACAGCCGGCTTAAAGGCTATAACGAGTCCTTTACCGTGGAGGATCTCCGGAAGTGCGAGAAGATGGTGGCGCAGTCTGTCACTCTTTCCCAGGCGGTTTCGTCCGGAGCTTCCGCCGCTGTTTCCGGAGGCCTGACCGCTCTCGGAGCCTACGGAGCTGTGGGAGCCTTTGCCACTGCCTCCACCGGTACCGCCATCAGCGCTCTTTCGGGAGCGGCGGCCACTAATGCCACTTTGGCCTGGCTGGGAGGCGGCTCTCTGGCTGCCGGCGGCTTTGGCATGGCCGGCGGCATGGTGGCTCTGGGGGGAATCGCCTTGGCTCCGATTCTTGCCATTGCGGGCTTCTGGGCAGCCGGCCGCTCCGAGGAGAATCTTTCCAATGCCAAGGATTATGAAAGCCAGGTGGATCAGGCCTGCGTGCAGATGGAAAGAATTCGGACGGAGCTTTCCGGCATCCGGGCAAATTGCGACGAACTGGCCGGGGTTATCTGCAGGATGGCGGAGCTTTTTAACCGTTACAAGGTTTACGACATGAAGGACAGAGAATCCTTCGAGAAGATGATGCTTATCGGGAAGAAGCTTAAGGCGATCCTGGATCTCCCGGTCATCCGGAAGGACGGGTCGGCAATACCCAACATCAGAGCGACCTACAGCGGCCTTCTGGAGTTTTGAGGGACAGGGAGTCCGCGGGACGCCGGGATTTTGAAATTAACAGCAAGGGAGCAATCAATATATGGGCAAGGAAGTGATACTGGGAGCCGCTAAGACGGCCGGCAAGGCAGCGGGGAAGGCTGCGGGGGCGACCGGAGCTTTGGTTTCCGCAAGCTCGGATCTGATAAAGGCCTTTTGCGATTACCGCAAAACCTGCGAGGCTGAAATCACCCGCCGGGAGTATATCCGCGCGGAGCGGGACGTGGCCATTGAGAGGATCAGAGCTCAGACTGACGTCATCAAGACCTATCTGGATCAGGCCTTCCGGGAACGCCGCCATGTCATTGACGGAAACTTCGCCGTGCTGGAACGCGCTCTCAGGGAGAACCAGCCTGAGCTCGCCTGCCGCGCCATGTCCTCCATCGAGGAGATTATGAAAAAATCTCCGCTTAATGATGTGCGGCAGATCATGAAAGACGTAGATGATCCGCGGGTTGAGAGTATTGAGATCTGATGCCCCGGCATTTGGGGGAAGGGCGGTTTTTGCAGCAGCGGATTGTCGGGCAAAGCGGGCCATGAAGAGTCCGGAACGGCATATCGGAATACGGGGGGTGTTTAGCCAGTTCATTCCGGCAGCAATGCCGGTGAAAGCTGTAAAACCCCGGCTTCAGAACTGGCATTTTGGGCGGAACGTGTTTTCCGCCTTTTTTTGCCAGCCGTCAGCTTTCTCAGGGAAGGGGAAAGGATCCGAAAGAGGCAAAGGTTCCGAAAGAAAAAAAGGCTTCGGAAGAGGGGGCGGAAAAAGCTGCACTTTTTATTTCCGGAAGATCCTTTCCGGAGATCTACACTTAAGGAGAACGCAGTTCCGGAACCTGAAAACCTGAAGTTTCCCGGATTTCGCGCCATGAGAACTCTTTTATGCTCAGGAGGATGCCATGCCTTTTTTCTTAATTCCCGCGATTCCCGCTGCTATTCCGGCAATAATCGCTGCCGGCGGTGCCATAGTTGCCATATTCAAGGTTAAAGAGGCCATGGACACCAACGACCGCGCCAATTCCGTCACCGCAAGAGCCAAAAGCAATTACAACGCCGCCATGGAGCATCTGGAACAGGTTCGCGGCAAAACTCAGAGGGTTCTTACCGATCTCGGCTCCCTGAAGGCTCATGTCTTCGGGAACCAGATCCGGCATCTTGTTCTCATGCATAAAAAATTCCGGAGCGAGCTTCGCGGCTTCCGGGAGAGCTTTGCCATCAGGGAACTTAATTATTGCGAGAATATGGCCGTGAAGTCCCTTGATATGCGTCAGTTTCTGGCCGACGGGGCCGGCGCTGCAGCAAAGGGGGCTTTTGCGGTCTACGGTGCCACCGGGATTTTGGGTACTCTGAACGCCGGCCGGCTGGTTTTGTCTCTTTCCGGCAGCGCTGCCAGCAGGTCTTCCCTGGCCATTCTGAGCGGGGGAGCCGCTTCTGCAGGTTCTTCTCTCCTTCTCGGCAGTCTCGTGCTGGGGCCGGCTCTGGCCGCGGCGGGCTTCCGGGCCGCCGGCCGGGCCGAAGAGAATCTTACCAATGCCTATGCTTATGAGAAAAACGTAGAGGAAATCTGCGCCAGAACAGATTTCATAAGAGTCCAGCTTAAGGCCATCCGCGAAGCAGCGGCGGAGCAGGGCAGCGTTATCTGCCGGCTTCGGGATTATTTTGACAGATATCGGGTCAGCACCATGCGGGACAGAGAGGCCTTTCGGAGAATGCTTATTATCGGGAAGGGGCTTAAGGCCGCCCTTGATGTTCCCGTTCTGGGCCGGGACTGCCGGGCGCTTCCCGATATCAAAGCCCGGATGAGCGACTGTCTCAGACTGGGGCTGCAATAAGGGCCGGGGGACACGAAAAACCGGCGAGAAGGCGGAGGTAAATTATGGACGCAGACAGAGCTTTCCAGATTGTCAGCAAGCTGTGGTGGTACAGATCCTTGGTTAAGGAGGAGTGCCGCTGTCCCCGGGGGGATAACTTCGTGCTCATTTTGCGGGATGCCGAGGATCTGGAGCAGCAGCTTTCCGAAGAGAAAGAGGTTCCTGATGTCGTAAGGGAGGGCATCAGCGAATTTCTGGAAAGCTTCCGGAATTTTGTGGCGGTTTCGGATCAGATGTATCGCAATCATCTGAGAACCATGATGCCCGTCCGGGAAACCCTCTGGGTGCCCTAGGACACCGGCGGGAATCACTTTTTACGCAAACATAAGGAGATTGAAATGAAAGACTTATTTGATGGTTTTGACAATGATTTTTCGGAAAAACCCCTCAGGGAACGCCGTCCCGGCGGATCCTTTGATGCCATTTCCGAGGGTATCGGCACGGTCGTCAGCGCTGCCGCTGATTGCTATAAAACCCGCGAGACCGAGAAAACCCGCCGCGCGGAAATCCGGAGCGGAGCAGACGAGAGAATCGCCAGGCTCCGGGCTCAGCAAGACAGCTTCTGCAAATATACGGAAGAAGTCTTTGCCGAACGCCGTCATGTTATTGATCGCGCCTTTGACAGCCTTGACAAGGCTCTCGGCCAGCGTAACGAAAATGCCGCCCGGGATATTCTGAGCTTTGCCAACGGCGTTTATCACAAATCACCCCTGAGCGGCATGCGGGGCATCGGCTATAACCGTGACGAACCGGATGACGACTTCTGAGATCTCAGGATCGTCTTGCCGGGGAAGCGGGAATGAAGGATCCCGGGATCTCCGAAACAGAAGCTCTGAATAAAATATGAATGCTGAGAGAACAGTCCCTGGAAAATTG
>NZ_JBGVBR010000063.1:0-20615 GCF_045225735.1 Succinimonas sp.
TATAAAAAGAGCGGCAACACTGAAAACGGATAATCGTCACAGAATTTTAATTAGTATTTTTTAAACATATTCAATAGAGTAAGTATAATAATGACTGACGGATGCAGTTAAATTTCTATACCTGTCCGAAACGGACTCATTAAAATTTTGCTACTCATGTCAAAATTTATATTTTTCTCGATAACTAATCGCTATTATATGCTCGATACCAGACAAACCCTTATACAACAAGCTGTTATGAAGGGGATTTTTCAGAAGCAAAATTTCCGAAAATCATGGTCTGGAGCACCGCAGCCCTTATAAGTTAACGATTCTCGTTTTGAACCTCTGCAAAAAACACGAGATGGCTGTTTATAAGGGTTCGGAAGCCCCGGTTTTCCTCCGGGAAAAAATTTTTTCTGGAGGCGGGCTTTTTGATCAAAAAAGAGCGTAACAGCGCTGTTTCAGGCCTGCGGGAAGGCTGATTTTCATTACTCCGGAATCTGATTTTCGGGGAATTTGCAACGCAACTGACATGATAAACAGCGGAATGAATATATGGAAGCGGAGTCTTGCTGAACGGAAATGCCCGGAGGGAATTTCCTCTTCAGGATACAGGTACAATACAGTCTCCGGACAGCCTGCGGGATTATCCCCGTTCCGGGCTTATCCCGCTTATGAAACAGCAAAGACAGCGGCGCCGGTCTTTACAACCGCGCTGATCAATAGGACAATAGCCGAAGGGAAAGAGTTTCGGCATTTCCGCATCTTTAAGTTTCAGCAGCAAGGATCCCCCGTTATGCAATGCAGCTCCTGCAACAAGGAATTACCGGATCGGGCGCTGTTCTGCCCCTGGTGCGGCTTTCAGCTCCTGAAAACCAAATCCGGGGGAACGCCAGAACAGGAAACAGCGCCTCAGGAAAACAAAAACATTTTTGAAATTCACCGGTCGGATCTGGGAACGGAGCCGGTGTTTTCCGAAAGATCCTCCCGGCTGGCCGCAAATGACCTGACCCTGTTCAGCAGAATCTTTGATCTCCGGCTGGATGCCCTGGCCGAAGCCGTAGCGGCGCGCTTCACAAGCCCGGAGATCCTGAAGAATCTTCTGGGCCCCC
This sequence comes from Succinimonas sp., assembly GCF_045225735.1. Classification (NCBI taxonomy): domain Bacteria; kingdom Pseudomonadati; phylum Pseudomonadota; class Gammaproteobacteria; order Aeromonadales; family Succinivibrionaceae; genus Succinimonas; species Succinimonas sp. The sequence goes on from NZ_JBGVBR010000063.1 coordinate 1,095, forward strand.
GGGGGCTCAGGATGCTCCGGCTCCTTAAAAGCTTCTACAAGAGAGGCCGCCTGACTCCGGAAATGCTGGATGCGCACCTCCGGGAGGCTGCGGATGATGCCGCCGGGGCTCCGGATTTTGATACCGCCCTCCAAAGCTTTCAGAAGCTGATAGAGGATGCCACCGGTCTTCCGGAGGCCGTCCTCATGGTGCAGGAAATCAGCTTCCTTAAAGACCTTTCCGAAGAAGACACTGCCGGGATCCGGGCGGCTTCCGAAAGACTCCGGGCCCTCCAGGATCGGATCTCCGCTCTCATGATCCCGAAGGATCCCCTGCCCCCGCAACCTGCGGAAACCGCAAAGGCCGGATCCCCCTTTAACAGTTCCCATCTTGCTGAAAACCGTGAGCGCCTCAAATTCAGCTCGGACACAGGAAATGCCGCGGAGGAGAAGCTCAAAGAGCGCCGGAGAGCAGAAGAACTCCGGAATTTCCGGGGACTTAACGGTCTCTACTCCGACATCAAATCCGCTCCCCTGAGAAAACCCGCTCCTAAACAGGTTGATTCCCCGGAACCGGATCTTTCCGGAGCCGTAACGGATCCCCGGAGCTATCAGGGACTCCGGGGGGTTTACCGGGGCATTTCCGAAGCCATGCCGCCGGTATCCCGCCGGGATAATTCCGCAGAAGCGGCCAAAACCGTTCCCGCTGCCGAAGCTCCGGATAATCCAGTCCCCCGGCAGCCGGAACCGGATGTCTCCGCCAATGATAAAGCTCCTGATTCTCCGCAAAAACATCTCCCTGAAGAGCAGTTTAAAAAGCTGGCCCGAAATTTTCACGGCATGAATCTCGCGCTGTCGCTGGATCTCCTGTTCCGCTTTGTTCCGGGGCTTAATATGCTTTCCTTCCTCATTCATGCCGGCATTCTCTGGCATTCCCAGACTCTGTCCCGGAGACTTGCGGACTTTTTTGCCGCGGAATACCGCCTGGAAACGCAGCATCTCTGTCATGAAGTGTCTGATGATCTTCCGGTGCTGTGGGGCATGTTCATTCTCAACATTTTCTTCGGAGGCGCCATTGTCTGGCTCGCCATGGCTCCGGAATGGGCCGGCCTCCTCCCTGATGAGCAGGAAGCGTCCCCGGTCTTCTGGGCCCAGATCGCCGGGCTCCTCCTCATCTGGGGGCTTTGCAATATTCCGGACTATCTGGCGCTCCGGAACTACCTTGCGGTAAAAAGAGCCTTCTTCGGGATACTGGAGGGAGAAGCGGTGCGACTTCCGGGAAGCATGCCCGGAAAAAGGGAGAAATAAAGGAAAGATCCCGGGGGAAAGAACCGGGAATCAGAGAAGCTGAGAAAACTGCGAGAAGCGCCTGAAACGCAGATCCTTAACCAGCCTCAGAATCTGCCTTCTGCCGTCTTGATCTCGCTCCTGAAAAGCCGTCTAGCGGTTGGACTCCACAATCATGTTGTCCGCCTCGTGGGTCATCTTCTCGAAGTTGAGCACCCGGCCCTTGCCGGTGCGCTTAACCTCGTAGAGGGCCTCGTCGGCGTGGGTCAGGAGGTCGCCCTCGGTGAAGGGCCGCGGCAGGGAGCTGCTGTCCATGACGCCGATGGAGCAGGAGAGATAGTAGCGCTCCGGCAGATTGTCCACCGGCTTCCCCAGAAACTCCTCAATCTCCTTCTTGTAGCCGTGCTGAGCCTTAAGGGTATCCAGCACCTTCTGCATTCTGCGGGAGGCCTCGTCTGCAGAGCAGTCCTGCATCAGAAGCAGGAATTCATCGCCGCCCCAACGGCAGGCAATATCCCCGGGCACCTTGATTTCGTTAAGGAGCTGCGCAAACCACACCAGAAGCTTGTCGCCCACGTCGTGTCCCAGATTGTCGTTGTAGTATTTGAAGTTATCAAGGTCGATAAAGCCCAGGGCAATATCGCTGGAGGGGGACAGTCTTCTGATAACCCCGGAGATCTGGTTGTGGAACTCCATGCGGTTGTATAGTCCGGTAAGCATATCCGTGGTGCTGACGCGAATGAGCTGCGCGCGCTGAATCATGAGAATCAGCTGACTGCCCAGCTGCTGGGCGATAAAGCCGATGGAATCCACCTTCTCGCTTTCGCCGTCGGTCTTCTTCTGGAACTTGAACAGCAGCATCATGCCGAACACCCGATCCTGATCCACCAGAGGATATACGGTCAGCCGGTGCACCAGCGTGCCGGCAATATCCTCATCCTCAAGATTAAGAACGTCCTGCTCGCTGAGATGGGAGTTAATGAACTTCTGGATCCTCCGGAAGGTAAAGCCCTGATAATCCTTGGAGGTATTAAACTCGTAGATAAGCTCGGAGGTGCCCTTTTCGCTGTCCACAAAGTAGATCATGCCGCCGTTGATGCTGAAGTGCGAGGCCAGAAGCCGCAGGGTTTCCTGAGCCAGCTTGTCATAGGTCTTCACGCTCATGCTGAACTTGTGGAGCATGGTAACCAGGCGCATTTCATGAACCTGCTGCCAGAGAATGTTGACCTTGCGCTCCTGCTTGACCAGAGGGATTATCTGGTTGAGCTCGTTCATGGGAGTGACAATGGTGCTGTACCCCTTGTAGACATTGCAGTTATCGTTGCTCCAGGCAGTCTTCATCAGCTTCATGCTGTTAAAGAGCTGATGATCCCGAATATATGTCACGCCCTCCCGGAAATAGCGATAACGCTCCTCAAAGGTGCCGAAGACATTCAGAATGCGCATGCCCAGAATGTAGAACATGACATGTTCTTCCTGAGTCAGGGTCTGCTCCTTCTGCCGGGAACGGGCCTGATAGAAGCAGCCCAAAGCCTTCTCCCGGTTCTTGTTCATGGTATAAACCACGGCTTCCAGAAGGTTCAGAACGGTCTGCTCGCTGCCCTTGGTGGGGAAGGTCTTCATAAGACCGCGGCTCCGCTTCAGCATCTGATCCGCGAAGCTGGCCTCGCCGAGATCGATATAAACCCGGGCCTTCTGCAGAATAATATGGTGAATATTGTGGAGAGGCAGCTTATAGGTGCCGCGAATGGCCATGACGTCCTGCAGAATGTCCAGAGTATGCAGGGCCTCCTTCGGCATGCCGCTCAGCTGATAGAGCTGGGCCAGGTTGTAAAGGGTTACGGAAATCTCCGAATAGTCATTCAGCTTGATGGAGTTTCTGAGGGACTGCAGGTAGTACTCATGAGCATTGGGGTAATCCTCGGTGCCCTGCAGGAGGAAGCCGATGGAATTATACACATGGGTAAGCTCAATAGGCACGTCAATCATGCTGTAGAGGGCTTCGCTCAGGCGGTAGGCATGCAGGGCCTCCTGAATTCTGTCCATCTGGAACAGCACAATGCCCCGGCAGTGGTTGGCCGCGGCGGACTCATGACGGATCCCCAGCCGCTGCGCAATGTTCACCGCCTGATTGCAGTAGTCCAGGGACATCTTGAGGGTTACGTTGGGATCCAGAGATGCCTGGGCAAAAATATTCCGGAGCACATAGGTCTGTTCCTTGTGCAGGTTATGGCGCTCCAGATTGGACAGCAGCGAAACGATATTATGGTAGCCGTACTTGATGCTGGCCCGGTCGTAGGCCACAAAGAGACAGAAATTGGCAATGGTCACCAGCCGGAGGTTCATGCTCACCTCCCCCAGATGAGCCGCCATCTCGGCAAAGTGCAGCACCGATTCGAAATCCGAGCGGAAGATATGGGTATAGGCCAGCTCTATATAGGCCCGGCAGGCATTGTCATTGTTATTGGTGTACTGCGCCTTCTCGTACATCATGTCAAAGGACAGCAGGGCATCCTCGTAGTTGTGGTTGTAAAGATGAGCCCGTCCCAGGAAATGATACAGCTTCTCCTCGTAATCGTTGAATTCGTCCTCCCGGTTGAGAATGCGAATGTACTGGAGAGTTCTCTGGGCCAGCTCCACCACCTCGTGGCTGCAGAAATAGTTAAGCAGGATGCCGCAGCGGTTGATGGCCTCCTGAATGGTGGAGATCTGCCGGGCCTGATAGTTCTGCACCGGCCAGACCAGACGGTTTTCATCAATTTCCAGTCCGGTTTCGGAATCTTCCGGACGTACCATCTGGATCACCCTTTCAAAGCGATCCTCCCAGTCCAGCCATTCCTGAGATCTCTTGCCGTCCGAAAAGCTGGAATTCACCCCCAGCACCACGATGCAGTTCGGGTCGTCCAGAAGATCGCTGCCTTCCTTCTCGTCATCGGCGGTTTTGAGACGCTTGAGAGCCGTGGAGCTCCGCATGGAGAACCGGTAGTCCTCCTTCTCGGGACTTATCAGGGTGAGCAGGAATTCCAGAGATGAGGCTCCGGCATACTGGAGATTGGTAATGGAGATCATCAGGGGATCCCGGCCGTCAGTAATGCTGAGGAGATGTCTCACCATGGTGCGGATATGCCGGGTCATGCGGAATTTCACGTATTCCACATCCGACGGCATCATAAAATCCTGAATGGTGCTGGTGTTCTTGAGCATGCAGAGGAGAATGGACTTCTCGTACTGCTCCAGCTTCAGCATGTCGGCCACCTGCTCCAGGGGAATGGAAAGCCGGCGGAGAAGCTCGTTCACCACATAGAGCACCGGGGACAGGGGCGAATAGACATCATCGGGGGTAAGCTGCAGCCTCACCGGATGATCAATGCCCTTCTGCTGGCAGAAAATGTCAAAGTCGCGTCTTACCTCCGCCTGATCGGCAAAGGAAACCATTACTACCTGAGACTTGTGATGCTGGATATTGGCAGCGTAGCACTGCTCCATAACCCTTCTTACATGTAACGACACTTCTGCTCCCGGGGAACTTTTACACTGTACGGAGTTATATTACACGGTTATTTGCGTCCTGTATGTGAAATCTATTCACATATTGACAACTTTGTCGGCTATTTGAACCGGCTCTGCGATAAAGAAGCCGGAGCGCCAAAAAGAATTCTCCGGCGCCTGATAACGTCCGCGGCCGGAAAAAGTTACAGCCGGAGACGCAAAAACCGGCTTAATTATATACAAACCCCCTCTGGAGATAACCGTGAGGGAGCTAACAGACTCCTGAAAAACCTGCCCGAGGGTCAGTCCGCAATGATATCCCCCTCCAGATCGTATTCGTCGCTGGCGGTAACCCGGGCCCGCAGAAGATCCCCCGGCCTGACCCGAAGGCCCCGGGGAGCGTGCAGGTACATGACGCCGTCAATGTCCGGAGCATCGGCTTTGGTGCGGGAAATAATGCCCTTTTCATCAACGACGTCCACCAGAACCTCCTGAACGGAGCCGATTTTTGCCTGCATCTTTGCGGCGGAAATCTTTTGCTGGACTTCCATAAAGCGTTCATAGCGCTCCTGCTTCACCTCCGCGGGGATCTGGCCGGGGAAGGAGCTGGCCGGAGCCTCCGGCATGGGACTGAAAGCAAAGCAGCCCACTCTGTCCAGGCGGATTTCCCGGATAAAGTCCAGAAGCTCCGCGAAATCTTCCTCGGTTTCTCCGGGGAAGCCCACGATAAAGGAGGATCTCACGGTGATGTCGGGACAGATATTTCTCCAGCGGGAGACGGTTTCCAGAATCCTGTCCGCATCCCCGGGCCGCTTCATCAGCTGAAGCATATGCCGGCTGGCGTGCTGAAAGGGCACATCCATGTAGGGCAGAACCTTGCCCTCCGCCATCATTTCAATAAGGCGGGTGACGTGGGGATAGGGGTAGGCATAATGCACCCGGAGCCAGACCTTAAGCCGGGAGAGCTCCTCCATAAGGGCATAAAGATCCCCTCTCTCATGCCCCAAAAACCCCGGATAACCCCGGTCAATGCCGTAGGCCGAGGTGTCCTGAGCCACCACCAGAAGCTCCTTAACCCCGCGGGCAGCGTAGTTCCGGGCCCGGGTAACAAGCTCCTCCCCCGGAAAGGATTCCAAAGGGCCCCGAAGATGCGGAATAATGCAGAAGGTGCATTTATTGGAGCAGCCCTCGGAGATTTTGAGATAAGCATAGTGGGGCGGGGTCAGGAGAATCCCTCCGGGAGGCACCCGCCCTGCCGGGGTTTCCGCGGGGAGCGCAAAAAGCCTTTCCATTTCCTGAAGCACTGCGGGAGCGCTGTGGGGGCCGGTAATGGCCTTCACTCCGGGCCAGGTATCCAGAATAAGCTTCCGGTTCGGCCCGAGGCAGCCCGTGACTATCACATTGGGACAATGCTCCAGAGCCTCCCCGATTACCTCCAGAGACTCCTTAACCGCATCCTCGATAAAGCCGCAGGTGTTTACAATCACCGCATCCGCGCCCTCATAGGTGGAGCTGACCTGATACCCCTTCTTCATGAGGAGAGTGATAATGTTCTGGGAATCCACCAGATTCTTGCAGCAGCCCAGAGAAATAAATCCGACACGACAAGCGCCCATAAACACCTCGCAAAAAACTGTTTCCGCTATTCCTGTATTCCAGCTATTCCTGTATTTCCAGCTGTTCCGGTATTCCTGCTTCAGCCATTCCGCTGTTCCGGCTATTGTAATGGAATCAGCCCTGCCGCGAAACCATTTCTCACCGGGGGAGTCCCGGGAAGAAAAGAAGTCCCCGGCGCCTTTGCCTGAGGAGCGGTTCATAAGCGGCTTTGAAGCGGATTAAAAACAGCGTCAGGAGCGGAACTGAGAGGAAGGCAGCATAAGGAAGCCCCGCCTCCGGAGATTTCCGGCGGTTTTCCGGGAGAGGTGTATACTATTGCCGGTCACTTTTATCTTATGAAGGTAATGCATCATGTTAAACCAGAAAATGTATGAACTGGGTTCCCGGAGAAGCGTGATCCGGGAGCTTTTTGAATACGGCAAGAAAAGAATCGCCGAGGTCGGCCCGGACAACGTTTATGACTTCAGCATCGGGAACCCCAGCGTGGAGACTCCGGAAGCGGTAAAGGACACCGCAGTTTCCCTGCTGGAAACCGTGAAGCCCACCACGAAACTCCACGGCTACACCTCCGCCCAGGGGGATCCCTCCGCCCGGAATGCCATCGCCCAGGATCTTAACCAGCGCTTCGGCGCCTCCTATACCGGAAACAACCTGTACCTGACCTGCGGGGCCGCCGCCTCCCTCACCATCTGTCTTCAGGCCGTCATCGACAGTCACAGTCAGAACGTTCAGGTGCTGGCCCCGTTCTTTACCGAATACCGGGTATTCATCGAGTCCCGCGGCGCCGAATGCCGGGTAGTGCCTCCGGCTCTGCCCTCCTTCGGCATCAATCTTCCGGCTTTGGAAAAGTGTCTGGACGCCAATACCGCCGCAATAATTCTGAACTCTCCCAATAACCCCTCCGGCGTCATCTATCCGGAAGAGGAAATTAAGGCCCTCGCTGCTCTCCTTAAGAGCAAGAGTCAGGAGTTCGGACACCCGATTTACATCATTTCCGACGAGCCCTACCGCGAAATCGCCTACAACGGCAAAAAAACTCCCTTCACCGCCAGCTTCTATCCGGATACCCTGGTCTGCTATTCCTACAGCAAGGGTCTCTCTCTCCCGGGAGAGCGTATCGGCTATGTGCTGGTGCCCGACACCATGCCGGAATGGGAAAAGATGTACGCGGCCATCTGCGGCGCCGGCAGATCCCTGGGCTTTATCTGCGCTCCCGCCCTGTGGCAGCACGTCATCACCAAATGCGCCCCCCTGACCTCGGATCTCAGCATTTATGCCAAAAACCGGGATCTCCTGCTTAACGGCCTTACGGAAATCGGCTACACCTGCGTGCCTCCCGATGGCGCCTTCTACCTCTTTGTGAAGGCGCTGGAGGAGGATGCCGTGAGCTTCTGCGAAAGAGCGAAACAGTTCGACCTCCTCCTGGTGCCCAGCGATGACTTCGGCTGCCCGGGCTATGTCCGCATTGCCTACTGCGTGTCCGGAGACATGATCACCCGCTCCATGCCGGCCTTCAGAAAGCTTTTTGAGAGCTATAAGTAACAGTAAGAAGCAGGCAGTAAAATCATCGCCCGCGCTGTTTTCACAGCCTGTAAAAGAGTACCGCCGGAACAGGATCTTTCCTGTCCGGCGGTATTTTTTTGTCCTGCTGAGAGAACTGCTGCCTGGCCGGAGCTCAGCCCTCCAGAGCCTTTTTGACGCCCCGGGCCAGCTGATCGGCGCAGGAGGTGCCTTTGTTGCGGCAGAGATTGCCGGAGCATTTAGCGACGATCTCTTCGCCCCGCATGCCCTCCACCAGCTTGGAGATCATCTTAAGATTGCCGTCGCAGCCCCCGAAAAACTTCACATTGGTAACGACATGATTGTCATCCATGTCAAACGAAATCACCCGGGCGCAGGTGCCCTGAGTTTCATAATCAAAATGAGCCATTTCTTCTCTCCTTTTTTCCCTTATCCTCTTATTCCCTTATTCCATTGTTCCCTTATCCCTTGCCCTCTTTTTTCCGTTATCTGAAAGCAAGTCCCCCGGAAAAACAGTTTTTTCCCGGGGGAGATTCTAACACGATTGCCCTTCGGCCGGCATTATCCTCAGTAGCCGTACACCGTTACCCGGGCCGTGCGGCTGAGATCCTCGGCCTTAAGGCGGCACTGGGAGCGGATGGTTACGGTAAAGACCGTATCTCCGGAGACCTTTTCGAGATAGAAGTCAGCGGCGGGGATTTCCAGAGGGTTGTCCTCAGAGGCAGCGTCCCTCCAGGCATTGGCGCCGTAGTAATCCCAGGCGGCATACCAGGGCTTCAGCATGGACTTTACCTGAGTGCCGGAATGGGTCATGAAGATCTGGGTTACGTTATTGGCGTTAACCACCCCCTTCCGGAATTCCCGGGTGGCTTCATCTTCATTGAGGCCGACACAGGCCGGAGCGGTCTGTCCCTCCAGAGCAAAGCCGTAGCCCGCCAGGTTGACGGTGAGGGCATCCACCTCCAGTTCATTGGTCAGCGGAGATCCCGCGCTGTCCTTAAGGCCGGAAACGGAGCAGATCACCCCCTTCCGGGTTTCCGGATCCTCATAGGAGCAGGAGACCTCCTCTGCGGTATACTGCTTCGGAAGAGCGGCTCTCTTCAGGCACCCCGCGTCATCAGCGCAGCCGAAGGCCAGCTGCACCGCGCCCGCCGCATCCGCAAGACCGAAGCCGTAGAAGGATGAATGTCTCATGCCGGCGCCGTTGGTCTGCCAGCCAAAATTGGCGTTTTCCCCGATTTCCGCAATAAAGGTATCCTGAGAGGGAACTGTCAGGGTGGGGAGAACCTCATCGTTCCGGGCCGTCCGGGCCAGAACATAGCGCATTTGCGGCACCGTGATATCCGGCTTCGCGCTGACCACCAAAGCGGCAACACCGGCAATCGTCGGGGTGGCTGCCGAGGTGCCGTTCATCTTGGCGGTGTAATATGCGGTGCCCGGCATATTTCTGAAGGGAGTGCCCTCATCCAGATCATCGTAGAGACGGGGATCGTAGCTGGAAAGAGTGGTTACCAGAGCGGCGGAGTCAGTAAGGGAGCCGCTGTAGCCCTCTTCTCCTCCCAGACCGGCAACCCAGAGGCCGGCGGAGCAGGAGCTGTAGCTGCTCTTGGCGCCCAGAGCATTGACCGCGCCCACGGTAATCACGTAGGGATGCCGTTCCACGGGGCTGTTCATGTTGAACTGTCTTTCCAGACCGGTATATTTGTCGTATTCCTCGTCAATGATATTGCTTTCGGTATCTTCATATTCGTTGCCCATGGCCTTGAATAAGGAGATGCCTTTGTCCCTGAGGCCGTCAAGAAGAGACCAGGTTTCCGGGCTGTTATAGGTAAGATAGTCAAAACCGAGACTCATGTTGATGATATCGGTGTCCTTCCGGTCTCCGCTGAGCCGGAACATTTCCGCCATATTGGCATCAATCCCCTGCTTGATCCGGTAAGTCTCCTCCGGATCCTGGTCCACAAAGGAGAAACCGTCTAAATCCGGATCAATGTCCTTGTCGTCATCATCATCATCGTCGTCATCATCGCTGTAAACCGGAAATTCATCATCATCGCCATAATAGCCCTGAACTCCCTTACGAAAGCTCTTATCTCCCATAATCGCATCCTCGTCCAGCAGGTAGGAGGTTATGGAGGCGCCGAAGGCAATGCCCGCGCCGCCGGCGCCGTTACTGCCGTCAGCGGCAATAAGGCCGGCCACGGCGGTGCCGTGAATGTCCTCGCAGTCATCCTTAAGCTTTTCCAGATCCGGGCCTGACTGGTTACGGATATTCCCGGGATCAGGAACCGCGGCGTTTTCGTATTTCCGGGAGGCCAGATCCTCGTGCTGAAAATCCACCTGGGTGTCAAACACGGCCACATGAACTCCTGATCCGGGAACTTTCACATTGCCCGCGGTCAGAAGATGCCAGGCTTCGATGACCCGGAGATCAATGCCGGCCAGGGGAGCCTGGGGCAGGTCAAACTTTTCTTCGCCGTTGTTGTAGATATGCCATTGGAACGGCACCAGAGGATCAATGCCGGCCGCGTTCCCGCCGGGCTCTCCGATAAGGACGGTTTCGGTAACGGTCTTGCTGCCGTTCTTTAAGGTGAATTCCTCCTTCAGAGGAAACTTCAGGGAGCGATCCTGAAATACCTCGGCCGGAAGAACATAATGCCAGGCCACGGGAGCCGGAAGCGCGTCCGCTTCCTGAGCCCCGGCAGGAGCGGCGGGAGGCTCTTCGGAAACCGGGGTGATCCGCCCGTATTTGGCAGTAACGTCAGTGGCATAGAACGTGTAGACGGTCACCGGATCCCCGGTGAGCACATTGCCGTCGGCGCTCAGCCCCATGGCTGGATCCGGAAGCGGGGGTTCAGAATCATGATGGCTGCCGTGATGACAGCCCGTCATGGCAAAAGCCGCCAGAAATACGCCCAAAGCTCCCGCTGTCATGCTGAATCTTTTCTTCATAAATCACTCCTTAAACATCACCGTTCCCCGGCCCGCAAAACCATGGCCCGTCCGGCGGCTTCATCTCAGAACACGGGCGTCCCGCCGTGCCCGGCCCGCCTTCCTGCCAGGAGATGCCCTGCTGTTTCGTCCCAATCGGCACCGGAAACAATTTTGCCAAGCCTGCGGAATTTTTAGTACACTAGGAAGGGGGCATCGCCTTTATAGTACCCCCTTTTGCAGCATTTCCCTAAGCTTTGCAGTACCGCCTTGTGAGGGATGCATAATCTTTAAACGCATTTTAACCGGCGCGGCTTCGCTAAGAGCGCTGCGAAGTCGGAAACCATGAGACTGGCGGCGCCAGGGATCTGTTTTCAGATTCAGACTTAATTATGAATATACCTGACATTGTTATAAACGAAATTTCGCATTTTGCTGAAGAAAGTTCCGTGAAAAAGGTAGTCCTTTTTGGTTCCCGCGCCAAAGGGACAAATACAGAAAGAAGCGATATTGATATTGCCGTATATGGCGGAGACTTCGATTCTTTTTACTGGAATGTAATGGATAATGTTAATTCTCTGTTATCCTTTGATATTATTGAAGGCGATACCATTGCATCAGAGGATTTAAAGGCAGAGATCGCAAAGGATGGCATTGTGATTTATGAAAAAGTTTGACAATTTTGCTAACTGTTTAAAAGTCCTGAAAACGGCTGATTTTGCCGAGGCCAGTGAAAATGAAATTTACCGCACCGGGGTAATAGCGCAGTTTAATCTTACCTTTGAACTGGCCTGGAAGGCTCTTCAGGAGGTGCTCAGGCTTCACGGCACAGCGGGCGCCGATACCGGTTCTCCCCGTGAAATCCTGCAGCTGGGTTTTAAGGTCGGTTTCATTTCCGATTCTTCATCATGGCTGCTGATGCTTAAAAAAAGAAATCTCTCCGTTCACGTGTATGACGAAAATGAAGCTAATGAAATCGTTGCGCTAATACGTGATAACTTTATTGCTGCATTCACTGTTCTTGAAGAAACATTAAAAGATAAAATTGAGGAAGCGGACACCGAACTGTAATTAAATAATTGCGATCTGCTCTCTGCTAAATAAACTCTGTTATGACTGATTTTAAAGTAGCTTATCTTGCCTGGTTAGGCTCTAATTATGGCAGCGTCCTGCAATCCTTTGCCCTGTACCGCTCCATGGAGAAGCTCGGTTACCGGTGCGAAGTGATTGATTACGATCATTTCATCAGGGATGCCGAACCGCCGTCAGCGCTTAAGGATGCGGATCCCAAAAGATACGACGACGACTTAATGCGCTATAACTTTGATCTCTTTGCGCACAGGCATTTTGTCTTTAACCAGACTTTGCAGAAGATTAACGACGATCTGACCTTATCCCCTCCCCAAAGCCAGGAAATTAACAGCTTTGCCGCTTTTGTCTGCGGCAGCGATCAAATATGGAAGCCGGCCGGATTCTGGTTTTCCAGGAAGCAGTACCTGCAGTTTGCCCCCGCTCTGAAAAGGATCGGCTATGCTCCGTCAGTGGGGTGGAAGAGCATCCCCGCCGCGCATGAGAAGAATATCCCGCAGTGGAAAGAGTGGCTTTCCGGCGTGGCTTATCTGTCAGCAAGGGAGCCTTCGGGAGCCGCTCTGATTGCGGAAGCTACCGGCCGCCCCGTGACCAGCGTGGTGGATCCCACCATGCTGTTAACGCCGGAGGAATGGCTGTCCGCCATGACAGAACCCCGCTATGCTCCGGAAATTGCGGACATCCTGCGTTCCGGAGCCCGGTTTATGCTGGCGTATTTTCTGGATCACCGGGCCCTGTTCGAAAAAAAGATCCGGGCCTTGGCGAGGCGGCTCAGGCTTAAGATTGTCTGGCTATCCGGCCGGGCCGGCGTCGGGACTACGCAGGATAACTGCGCGGAAACAGATCCGGCGGGCTTTATCAATCTGATAAGCAAGGCGAGTCTGGTCTGCGCTGACGGCTTTCATGGCACGTGCCTCGCCCTGAATTTTGCCAAACCGGCGCTTTTCTTCTCTCCCGCCTGGTATCCTGAAAAATCAAACGATGCCCGGGTGAGCGATCTTTTTACAAGGTTCGGGATTGATCCCGCGACCCGCACGGTAACCCCGCGGGTTCCGGTGCTTACCTTTGCCTGGGAGCTTAATTATGATGATATTAAGCCCAGAATCGCGGAGGCTCGGGAACAGTCCCTGACCTATCTCCGTAATGCCCTTCTGGGAGCCGCTGAGTCCCGGGGCCCTCTGTTTCAGGAGCTTAAGGAAAGCGGAGCCCTGCGGGATTGCTTTGCCGAGGAGCATTATTCCGGAAAGGTTCTTCTCAGCGCGCATAAGCTTAAGTTTGCGCCGCGGCTTCCCGGAGCGGCAGAGTGTCACACCATCAGGGATCATGCCGTTATTGTCCCCTCTCAGGCGGCAGGGGCAACCCCGGCCGAACCCCCTGAACCCATTCCGGTTTATGCTCCCCTGGGAGTAACCATTCCCCGGGGAACATCATATGAAATTCACATCAGAGCGATGCTTCTGACAGCCTCTCCGGCAGTTGATATTTTCATCTGCAATGCCGCATCATCAAAGGATCAGGCTGTGTTAACCATCAGAAAATCAATGATGGGACAGGAACGCTGGCTGGATCTTTATGCTAAATTCACTGCTGACGATGATGGCAGCGATGCTCTCATGATAGACGCTTCCCAGCTTACCGGGAGCGGTTCCTATATCTCTTTTGATACCGTGGATATTGTCTGCAGGGACAGGTGACAGCGGAAAATGACAACGGGAAATAACAGCTATAGACACGAGCAAATAACGGCAGGGATCCATGGAAGAAAAACGCAATAAACCGACTGTTATCGAAGGAGTTGCCCCCGGAATGTGCACGGGCTGCGGCGCCTGCATTAACTTATGTCCCAGAAAGGCCCTGTCCTTCGCTGCCGATCGGTTCGGATATTTTGTGCCCGAAATTGATCAGGATAAGTGCGATCGCTGCGGCCTGTGTCATCGGGTATGTCCGGCGATAAACCTGCCCCCCCGGCAGAATTCCCGCGCTCCGGCATTGTATGCGTTTGCCGCCAAAGACACCGATCTCCTCCGGAAATCCACCAGCGGCGGAGCATTCGGCGTCATGGCCGAACATATCCTTTCACAGGGCGGGTATGTTGCGGGATGCGCCTGGAAAAAGGACTGGAGCTCTTCCCTTAAGCCGGCCGCCGGAGACCGTGGCGAAGATGAAGCTCTGCATGCCGAAGCATTCTCGGGCGACGACGCACCGAAAGCTTCTGATGCATCTGCTGCCGTTTCAAAGGCTCCCCTTAAGCCTGTGGCCGCTCATGTGATAATAGATAACAAAGAGGATTTATCCCTCCTTCATAAATCAAAATATCTCCAGAGCTACATGGGAACGATCTTTTCCGAAATAGCCGCTCTCCTCAGAAAGGGCCGGAAGGTATTATTCTCCGGCTGTCCCTGTCAGGTGGCGGGCCTGCGGTCTTTTCTGAGAAAGGATTATGACGGACTTATCTGCATCGATCTGCTCTGCGCCTACACCCCCTCTCAGGCGTTTTTTGCGAAGTACATTAAGGAGACGTTTCCGGAGCTTCCCGCAGCGTATGAATTCAGGAATAAGACCGCCGGAAAATGGCAGACCTATGCTGTCAGGGTCGGCTTTGCCAGCGGCCGAACCATTGCCGTGCCCAATTCCGCCAACACTTATCAGCTGGCCTTTAACCGGCGGGTCATGATACCGCCCCACTGCATCCGCTGCCGCTATCATAACCTGCCCAGATACGGAGATCTGACCATCGGCGATTTCTGGGGCATCAACAAGCGCGATCCCAATCTGGATTGCAAGCAGGGCATTTCCGCAGTTCTGGTTAACAGCCGCAAGGGAAAGATCTTTCTGGAAAGCCTGCCCGCAGATCACATACGCCTTCTGGAGGCAAAGCCTTTGATTTGGCTCGGGGGCAATGGCGCTGCATTTAAGGGCATGCAGCACAGCTCCTCGCCGGGCACTCAGGTTTTTTACTCCTTAATCAATAAAACGAGCTTTCAGGAAGCGGCGGAGACAGCTTTAGCGGTATACGGCGGCAGGGATGTGACACCTCTTCAGGGCCGGCGCTGTCTCCATGTCACCGGTACCGGGATCTCCTTTAAGTTCCAGCCGAAATCCTGGGAGCAGCATTTCATTCGCGGGACGGCCTTTCTCTTCTCCGGAGATGCGGCAGCCGGCGCTTATGCCTGCATTGATTTGGATCAGGAAACAGTTTGCGGCAGGGAATATGTGCTATGCGTGAAATGCAGAATTGCCACAGACAGCGAACAGATTGACTTTTATCTCACTGATAAGAAAAACAAACGCGAGCAGCTGGTGCTAACCCGCTCTGTGGCCGCGGCGGATCGGACAAACACTGCCGGGATCTGCGTGAAGTTCAGCGCCGACAACGCATATGACTCGTTTATGCTGAAGAGTTCGCAGCTGACAGGAAATCTGGCCTACATTGCCTTTGAGGAAATAACCCTGATTGAATACCGGGACGATCCTTATGAAACCAATGCGACTCCGGAACTAAACTCCGAAAAGGGTTCAGGAAGGATTAAGGATTTTCTGGCGCGGAAGCTTCATTGGCTTCGCTGAAATGCGGGCTCCCTGGCAGTTATTTCTGGCAATTTGTGTAACATTTAATCCGTGAATACGTTTTCAGAAAAGAAGCCGTACCACTGGCGCGGCGGGAAACACTGACAGCGGCCGAGACGCCGCGCGCAGCAGAGGATCGAAAAAATGACAGAGCTTACCCTGAAAGACTTCAACAAAATTGCCAGCGGTTCATACAATGCCGGTATTGTTGATTACCGGGAAAATGCAAACCACGAGCTTGAACTTGTAAAACTGAACAATCATGTGTTTCGTACCAGCAAGAATAACAAGACCCTCTCTCCCGAACGGATTTTGGATATCAAGGAGAAATTCATTAATGCTCTCCAGAAAGGCGGCGTCTCGAACAATGCTCTTAACGAGATCAGAGACGAAATCGGCATTCCCAGGTCATTGACAGCCGAAAGCGCCGATAAGAATCAGCAAGGTCTTCAAAACAGATTTCTGCCCCTGACCCGCCACGCCATCCGTACCATTCTGGACAAGTATGCCAAGAAAGGCATCGGTTTCGGAGATTATGCCCAGACGGTGCACCTTACAGAAAAGGAGGTTAAGGCTGCCGAAAAAGCCGCAAATATGAGCAAAAGCAAAGCCGCCACCAGACAGAGCATTAATAACGCCACTCTGGACAAGCATTATCAGGCCCGGGAATACTCGGTGCTCAATGCCGTATCCCTGCTCTCGCCGCGCCGCAATATCCGGGAAACGGTCAGAACAACAGCCAAAGCCCATATCAGCATTAATCCTGATGACAACAACACCAATTACGTTAAGGACAACACCGCTAAAATCAAAAACCAGTACCTTAACATGTGCAAAATTGCTCTGAAAATGACCACCACAAACATCACGGAGTCTGAAACCTTCAGGCTTTGCGATGAAGAGGTGAAACTGGTCAGGGGCGAACAGGGAAAATTGTCGGCATTTATCGGCAAGGAGCCGAACGCCATCAAAATCAATATGGATATTGATCCCCGTAAGATGCTGATGGATTTGTTCCGGGAAGCTGTCAAAAGCAGAGAAGTCATCGGCAAAGGCGATGTGCGGATGTTCCTGGACGGCGTTTTTGAAAATGATCTGAACGGCTCTCTTACCGGAAATGACCGTACCAGCTTAAGCCGTCAGTTTGCCACGATGATCTGCGAGCAGGTATCCCATAATGATTTCTCCGAGGTGATGGAAGGAGACTATAACACCCTGTTTCTGCTGGATGTGGCCCGTCATACCCTTGACGGAAATGCCATTACCAAAGCAGAGATGATGAACTATCTGGAAAAAATCGCAAAGGATAACTCCGGCCTGTCCGATGAAATGAAGGACATGGTGAGGCTGTCGGCAAACATTCCGTTAACAGCGCAAAATAAAGACGAGTTTTACGTTAGCCAGAACATGATTACCGCCAGCGTCAATAAGGTTGCCGAAGACAATGTTCCCGGGCCTCAGGAGCTTAAGAAAGCTGAAAATAACGATGCTCCGGAAAAGGAAAGTCTCTTAAAGCTGCAATATTCTGATAAAGTCGTAATCAATGATTTGCTGAACAGTCCGCAAAAACTCCGCAGCTTCGTTCTCAGCGAGAAGAATATTGGTTTATTCGGAAAACTCCTGAGTAACGATACCAATCTTCTGACCGATCTTCTGACCGGGCTGAACAACGGAAAAAATCTCGCAAAGAAATACCCTGAGCAGTATCAGAAATTGACAGATGACATAGCAAAGGCCAGCCGGAAATTTGAGGAGCTTTTCGTAAAGAACACCGGCTTCAAGATTTCCACATCCCTTAATGACCCGGATTTTAACAACAGTTTTTCCGCCTTCATAAACGGGCTTTCCGAGGCTGATCTGGCTCCGCTTAACAGCATCATCAAGGATATCAGCGCCATAAACGACTATCAGATCAAGGATTTTATCGCAGATCTGGTATTCTCAGATGACACCATGGTGGCGGAAGCGCTGCAAAGCAACCCGGGAGAGGCCATGCGGCAGATGCTGGCAGCGCCGGAACACATTAATGTCTTTACCGCCATAATAAAAAATCCCGAAGTCCTGAATACCATATCAGATGCGGCAACCACCGAGATCGTAAAACAGAATTTCGCCGAAATACGAAAAATCATCGCTGACGCCTTTCAGAAGGCTGAAGGAAAAAGCCTGGACGAAGCTGCCGGGGCCCCGGATTTCGCGGCAAAATTTCAGGCGTTTGTCTCAAATCCTGACAAGCTGCCCTCTTCCGAACTCTTTAAATTCGGGTTCATCATTCAGAAAATGGCCAATAAGGGCTGCGATCATATTCAAAAGTTCATTAATCAGGTATTCCAGGTAGACAACAAGGCTGTTAATGATCGGGGCGGCATCACCACCGACCCCTACAAAAATATGAGCGCCGAAGACATTAAACGGGAACTCGACGGAAAAACTCTTAAGGATATTATGAATAATGCCGCCACCGATGCCACCGCTCCCGGGCAGCTGGCGCTTTTTAAGCAGGTGCTGGGTGATTATTTCGTCAATATGACCCTGGCTGATAAAAAGTCATCCTTTGCGGCCGCGCTGCGTTTCAGCCAGACCTTCGATTTTCATGACGCCAAGGGCCAGCCGCTGCAGGGAGAGCATTTTGCCAGCGCCCGCAACAATGCCGAGGTAAAATTTGCCGGAGCCATTCTCAAGGGAACCAGTCCCCTGATGCAGAAAATGCTGCAGGGACTCCCCCGCTCCGTGGTGGGCGGTTTTGCCGATGCTTTGGATGACATGAAATCAAAACTGGCTCCCATCCCGCGTAAAATCGTTCAGGCTTATCTGACGAAGATGATTAATGATTCTCAAAACACGGATCACCCCATACAAAGCATTTCTCTTGATAAATCTCTGGGCGCGGCATCCGTGGGCGAAGCCTTTCTCTGTACCTTTAAATACAAAAAAGCAGGTTCTGATGAGGTAACACAGGAACACAAGATTGTTAAAATCATGCGTCATGATGCTGAGGAACGGGTCAAAAAAGAAGCGGAAATCTTTACTGCGGCCGCTCAGAAAATCGGCAACTCCATGGTTAAAACATGGCAGGGACAGCTTGATCAGTACATGAAGGAGTTCGATTTCAGAAACGAGGCCCGAAATATCAAAGAAGGTGTCAAGATATATGGCATCAAGGGCAACCCGAATCATCCGTCACACGCCATCGGGCCTAACGTCACTTCCATGAAGCTTGCCGATGATCTGGTGCCGCCGCAAAAGAATATTCTGGTAGGCACCGAAGGCAAAGGCGATACGATTGATCACCTCATCAAGAAAACAATGAAACAATTATCCACCGAAGTACGGGACATTTTCAAAACAGATCCCTCCACCGGCAACGTAATAATAGTAAAGAATAACGAGAACAAGCCGGTACCCCTGCCAAAGGAGGACTTCAGCATGATCTCACTGAGCTCCGGCACCGGTGTCATTAAGGCAGATATTGAAAATCTTAAAGACCAGGAACAACAGCTTCTTGATGCAGCGCAGGTATGGTTTTCCGAAGGTTTTCTGGGCAGCGGCAAATTTCATGGTGATTTTCACTCGGGAAACATCATGACAACCAAAGAAAGCGCCACATTCATTGATTTCGGCAATTTGTACGAATTCAAGAAAGTCTATGCAAAGGATAAAAACGGCAATGTAATAACAGAGCCTGTTCAGGTTAAGGATACAGACGGCAAGGTCACCGGAACCGAACAAAGACCGAAGGTTATTTTTGATGAACGCATTGAAATGCTCAGACTCATCCTCGGATGCGCGCTCCGCAATGGAGGGGCCTTTGTTAACGGATTTAAGAATCTGCTTTCTTCGGACGGCAAAAAGGTTTTTCAGGGCATCGATGACAAGGCTGAAGCCATTGTTAACTCCATCATGGCAAAGGGAGATATCGCTCATGATGTGGCAACGCGTCTTCAGTGCATCCTAACGGTAGTTTCGACGATAAATTCACCAAGGCTTATGCTGTCAGTGTTTGACAAAAAAATTCGTGCACACAACCTTACTTCATATTAGC
>NZ_JBGVBR010000064.1:0-2328 GCF_045225735.1 Succinimonas sp.
GATTCCTGAATGTCATCACTGACGGAGAGTTCCAGTTTGAATGTTCCGATGGCGGTTGCCTGACTCGTTTTCGGTATTTCAAGGCGGTTCACATCAAAGAAAGAAAACCTTGAGTTCGTTTCCCGGGGTGAGTTCGTTTTGCGGAAAGTCAGGGAGGCTCTTTAAATGATTTTGGCCTGAAGAACCCCAGAGAATGAAAAGCGGCGGCCTTCCCGGCCTGATACAGGTAATCTTCACGCATTACGACGATCAGTTCTCGTCAGATTGTCTGGAACTGCCGATGCTGTTGTTGTTTGAAAAGAATGTTCGAATACTGTAAAATGGGCGGCCGGCCGGGCTACTTGTGAAATCTGCAATTATCTGACCTGACAGATTAGTTATCCATGCTCTGGAAGATAAATATTTTGCGTTTGATTTATGTTAGCAGATGTTGTTACATAAATTAATGTTTATATAATCGGACTCTGTTTTATGCACTGTGCTTTCGTATCTGAATTTTAATTCATTGATCCAGGTATCGCAGTAAAATTATTTAAAACAGATTGTTTATAACACGCATTGTTTGCGTGCAATTTTTTTATTTATAAATATCGTGATAAAACCATGAAAAAATCAACTTTCGTAACTGCCATCATGTTTTCTTTATTGATTTCAGGATGCGCCGGAACTCACCTTTCCACAGAAGAAGTTCACCAGTTCAACATCAATACAGATACCGAAGCCACGGTTAAAAGCAGAATAGGAGAGCCCTGGCAAACATTTAATGCCGTAAACGAAGAGGAAATGAAGGCGGTACTGACAAAGCTTCCTGAAATCAGAACTGCTGACTACATCCACAGACTGGGAGTATATACTTTCAGCTTCAGTCCGCTGCTCAGCCACGATAACGCCTACTTTGAGCTTAATATTTTTATCTATTCCCCGGACGGAGTACTCAGGGACGTTGCTGAATATACCTGCTATACCCAGCAAAGCTGCGAGGATATGCTTGAAGCCGAAAAGCAAAAATATGCTCTGGAAGACTGGCAGAAGCTCAGCGACGATGTAAAAGTTCTTTTGAAGGACAAAAAGGAAAAGCAGCTTATTGCCGAAAAACAGAAAAAGGCAGAGGAAGAAAGAAAAAGACGTCTGGCTCTGGCCCAGGCCGCCAAGGTTCAAAAGAAATCCGCAGCATCAGGGAAAGTCCGCGCAGTACCGGCTAATAACGGCGGAAGCACTGCCGGCACCAGCACTGTAAAGGAAGTAACCCCCGCAGCAGCGCCATCAGCTCCGGCAACCCCGGCGTCTTCAGGATCGGTTCCTGCCGAACAGCCTAAAACAACCGTGCGCAAGAACATCGGCATCTAATCATTTATCAGAAAAATAAGGAAACTCAGCGAACATGAAAACTGCATTGTCAGCATTGCTTGGTCTGATAGTCCTCAGCGCTCCAGTACTGATCACAGGGTGCGGTGATCCCACTCTTGATCTGAACGGGAGCAAGGATGAGCAGAAAGAAAGTATTTTGAATGTCGTCAATAGTTATGATACCGAGGACAGAATTGCTTTTCTGACCTGGTATCGCGGGAATGAATCGCAAAATAAGATAATCAACGGCAGAAAGGCATCTGAAATAATAAAAATCGTCAGAGATGACTGGAAAGAGGCCTACGTTAAAAGAAACCTGAACCCCAATAAACTGAATTTTACTTTAAGCCAAGTGCTGAAATCCAAAGAGAAAGATTCTGCCCTATGCGATGCGTCAGGTACGGAAATACCGATGAGCGACGTTGAAAAGGAAAGAATCGCCAGATTAAAAATGGAAGCCGATCTCTTCAATCATATAACTTTTTCATGCGAGGTTAATCCTGCCAATCCTGCCAGTGCCTTGCTTGTTACCGTCAAGAATGACAATACTGTCCCCTTAAGCGCTCTTTCGATTCATGTAGACAATACCTTCATTCAGGAGATCGAAATTGCCGGGGGAGTTGCTCCTGGAGAAACTAAGTCCCTTGAAGTATCAACCCGAGCTGCTCAAAAAGTCAGGGAGGGATATGAATGCCGGCCGGGCATGTTCACTTTTTACACCCCGAACGATGGTAAAAAAATTGTTCTGGGGGTGCTGTACGAAAACGGAGCTAACGGCGAGTTTTTGCTCCGGGATCTTCCTGATTTCTACAAATTCTACGGCGAAAAAACAGCATATTACGAAGAACAGTCAGGGAAAAACAAAGCCTGCGAAGTCATTAAAGCAAGGGTACCAAAGGTCATCGACGATGCAGTGCAGAAAGCGCAGTCCCTTACCGGAATTTCAGCCCAGGAGGAAAAATAATGAAAATCAAGTTTTTA
>NZ_JBGVBR010000065.1:0-5222 GCF_045225735.1 Succinimonas sp.
GTTAGCAAGGATCTTACGATCGATTTCCACAGAAGCCTTCTTAAGACCGCAGATAAATCTGCTGTAAGAAAGACCGTTCTGACGAGCTGCAGCGTTGATACGCACAACCCACAGCTGACGGAACTGACGCTTCTTCTGACGACGATCGCGATAAGCATACTGACCGGCCTTGGTAACAGCCTGCACTGCCGTGCGGTAGCAACGGGAACGAGCGCCGTAGTAACCCTTGGCAGCCTTTAAGATCTTCTTGTGACGCGCATGAGCGGTAACACCGCGTTTAACTCTTGCCATTTTTGACTACTCCTTCCCTTATGCGTACGGTAACAGATTAATAATATTGCGCAAATCAGCCTTATGAACTGAAGACATTGCGCGTAAATGACGCTTACGCTTGGTGGACTTCTTAGTCAGAATATGGCGGTGGTTACAGTGTTTGCACTTGAAGCCGTTAGCGGTCTTCTTGAAACGCTTGTGCGCACCCTTATCGGTTTTAATCTTAGGCATTGTATAAAAACTCCGCATTGTTAATAACACACAACAGATTCGGTGATCCGAAGATACTTGCAAACCGTCTCTGTCACTTCTTCTTCGGCGCAAAAACCATCATCGCCTGCCGCCCTTCAAACTTCGAAGTGCTTTCGACTATCGCCAGACCGCGTACCTCACAAAGTTCTTTTTCAATACGCTTCATGATGTCCAGGCCGATTTCCTGATGGGTCATCTCCCGGCCGCGGAATCTGACGGTGACTTTGGCTTTGTCGCCATCCTCAAGAAAGCGCACCAGGTTGCGTAGTTTTACCTGGTAATCGCCTTCATCAGTTCCAGGACGGAATTTGATTTCCTTGACCTGAACCTGCTTTTGTTTCTTCTTCTGCTCTTTCAGAGCCTTGCTTTTCTCGTAAAGATACTTGCCGTAGTTCATTATCTTGCATACGGGAGGAGTCGCGGTGGGGCTGATTTCCACCAGATCCGCACCTTCCTTTTCTGCAATTTCCCGGGCTGCGCTGGGACTCATTACTCCCAGCTGACTGCCATCTGAACCGATAACACGGATCTCGCGACACCTGATCTCTTCGTTGATCCGAGTCTTGTTGGCAAACTGCTTGTTGCCGCTTTTCTTAACGTTATTAATGGTCTTTCTCCTTACGATTTTCCAAACCGCGCGAAATGATATCCTGTTTAATGAAAGAAATCAAGTCTTCAGTTGAAAAAGCTCCTAAATCTTTTCCGCTTCTGGTTCTCAGAGCCACCGTGCCGGATTCGACCTCCTTGGCTCCGCACACCAGCATGAAGGGAACCCTCATCATGGTATGCTCGCGAACCTTATAACCGATCTTCTCATTGCGGAGATCCGTCTTAACCCTGATGCCGGCTTCATCGAGAATGTCCGCAATCTTTCTGACGTAATCAGCCTGATCGTCGGTAATGCCCATGACCACGGCCTGCACCGGAGCCAGCCAGGAAGGGAAGGCGCCGGCATACTGCTCGGTGAGAATGCCGATAAATCTTTCCAGAGAGCCCAGAACGGCGCGGTGGATCATTATCGGGGTATGCTCCTTGCCGTCCTCGGCAATGTACTTGGCTCCCAGGCGATCCGGCAGGAAGAAGTCCAGCTGCACGGTGCCGCACTGCCAGGCCCGGCCCAGACAGTCATGGAGGGTGAATTCGATCTTGGGGCCGTAGAAGGCGCCCTCTCCCGGCTGATAGTCAAATTCCAGACCGTTCTGGCGGAGAGCCTCGGCCAGATCCTTCTCGGCCTGATCCCACATAGCATCATCGCCGATGCGCTTGTCGGGACGGGTGGACAGCTTGATGTCGATCTTCTCGAAATTAAAGTTGGAGTAGATGTCATAAACCATCTTGATGCAGCCGCTGACCTCGGACATGATCTGATTTTCCGCGCAGAAAATATGAGCATCGTCCTGCGTGAAGCCCCGCACCCGCATGAGGCCGTGAAGAGCTCCGGAGGGCTCGTTGCGGTGACAGCTGCCGAACTCGGCCATTCTGATGGGAAGATCCCGGTAGGAACGCAGCCGACTGTTGAAAATCTGAATATGTCCCGGGCAGTTCATGGGCTTGATGGCGTATTCCCGGTTTTCGGATTTGGTGGTGAACATGTTCTCGGCATACTTGTCCCAGTGGCCGGAACGCACCCAGAGGGAACGATCCATCATTCTCGGGGTATTCACCTCAATGTACTTGTACTGATGCAGCTTTTCCCGCACGAAGTTTTCCAGCACCCGGAAAATCGTCCAGCCGTCGTTGTGCCAGAATACCAGTCCCGGAGCCTCCTGCTGGAGGTGGAAGAGATCCTGCCGGGGGCCGATCTTGCGGTGGTCGCGCTTGGCGGCCTCCTCGAGACGCTGCAGATAGGCGGCGAGCTCCTTCTTGTCAGCCCATGCGGTGCCGTAGATGCGCTGCAGCATCTTGTTGTTGGAGTCGCCCCGCCAGTAGGCTCCGGCAATCTTGAGGATCTTGAAGTTTCTCAGGAAGCGGGAGTTGGGCACATGAGGGCCGCGGCACATGTCAATGTAGTTTTCATGATGATAAAGAGCCGGATGATCATCATGGGAAATGTTCTCTTCCAGGATCAGCTTTTTGTAGGGCTCGTTTCTTTCGTCAAACACCTCATGAGCTCTGTCCCAGGAAACCACCTCTTTAATGACGGGATAATTCTTCTCGGCGCACTCGTACATCTTCTTTTCCAGCGCGGCCAGATCTTCCTCGGTAAGGCTGTGATCCAGATCCACGTCATAATAGAAGCCGTCCTCGATCACCGGGCCGATGGCCATCTGGGTTTCCGGCCAGAGAGTCTTGATGGCCTGTCCCAGAAGATGGGCGCAGGAGTGTCTGATAATATCAATGCCTTCCTTGTCCTTGGGGGTGATAATGCTGAGGGAGCAGTCCTCGGAAATTATCTCGCAGGCATCAACAGGTTTTCCGTTTACCTTTCCGGCAACGCAGGCCTTGGCTAAACCAGCGCCAATGCTCTCTGCCACCTCGTAAACAGTAACGGGCTTATCAAAATTTCTAATGCTTCCGTCAGGAAGAGTAATTGCAGGCATTTATAACAACCTCGCGCATGCCGGTACAGACCAAATACCAGCGCATGCATCGTACTAGATAAAAAAAGGGAAACCTCCGGATTCGGAAGAGAGTCTCCCGCCATTAAAACAACTGACAAATATAGTAGCGTCACGGGGCGGTGTCAAGCCGATTGATATCCGGCCGCCCCGCGGGAAGGAAATTTATCCGGATTCCGGGAGCATTAATGAATGCAATGGATGTCCGGCAGCAGGGGCCATAGCTTGCCGGCTTCTTCTCTGGCGCAGCCGGCAAAAAGCTCGGGATGGTCTTCCTTCATCCGCGCCAGCATAGCCCGGGTCACCAGCGTAACCCCGCTGGGAGACACGTAGAAATAACGGCTGTCCTTTTCCGGATCGTAGCCGATTTCCAGCCCCGGAGGAATTTCGCATTTCTTTTCAATGATGGCCCTTCTGATGCGGCAGCCGCGGTTAATGAAGGCCTGGGGAAAAACCACCACCTGATCCAGATGACACTCGGGATCCACCCGCACGGAAACAAACAGCACCGAATTGGAGATTTCAGAGCCGAACACCACGCATCCGGCGGAAATCACCGAGTTCACGCTGACTGATTTGTTGTCATTGTCATCCCGGATAAACTTCACCGGCGGCAGCTGGGTGGCATTGGTCCAGATGGGCCACATGGTGTCGTAAATATCCAGATCCGGATGCTCCCGGGTCAGATCCAGGTTGGCGCTCCAGAAACTGTCAATGGTGCCCACATCCTTCCAGTAGCAGAGCTGCTGCTTGCTCCGGTTCCTGACGCAGCTCATCTCGAAGTTGTGCGCATGAACCAGTCTTCTTTTAACCAGCTTAGGAATAATATCCTTCCCGAAATCGTGGGAGGATGCAGGATCCTGATGATCCTCCTCCAGAATCTCCTTCAAAAACGCCGCCTCGAAGAAATAAATGCCCATGGAAATCAGCGTGGCTTCGGGATTGCCGGGCACCGCCGGGGGATTCTCCGGCTTTTCGATGAAATCAGTTATCAGGCCTTCTTCGTCAGCCTGCATGCAGCCGAAGGCGGAGGCCTCCCGGCGGGGCACCTCGATACAGGCCACGGAACAGGGACAGAGACTTCTGATATGATCCATCAGCATCACCGAATAGTTCATCCGGTAAATATGATCCCCGGACAGCACCAGCACATATTCGGTGCCATAGGCGCGGATAATGTCCAGATTCTGGTAAACCGCATCGGCCGTGCCCTGGTACCAGTGCACCTCGTCAATGCGCTGCTGGGCCGGCAGCACCCGCACGAACTCCCCCATATGATTGTTGTTGAGAAATGTCCAGCCGTCCTGAATATGACTCAGAAGCGAATCCGACTTGTACTGCGTGAGCACTCCCATTTTTCTGATGCCGGAATTAAGGCAGTTGGACAGCGCAAAATCAATAATGCGGAACTTTCCGCCGAAATGAACCGCCGGCTTGGCTCTGATGTCCGTGAGATCCCGGAGGCGGGAGCCCCGCCCGCCGGCCAGCACCAGAGCAGTGGTTCTCGTCATGGCATAAAGCTGTTTCGAAAAGCTGTTGACAAATGACATGATCTTGCAATCCTTCTGGGGATAAACACAGCTAAAGTTTACCGCCGGCTTCTCCCGAAAGCAAACCGGGACACCGCAAAAAAGCCGGCAGGTTATCAGAAAGGCTTTCGGAAATTACCCCGGGCAGGAGATGATGAACTCAGGCGCTCAGGCGATCAATCTTCCGCAGGCTGACTAAATCGCGGCCTCGTGATAAAATGCAGAGGTATTTACGTGATCCGCTGATGAGGAGCCCGGAACAGAGCAGCCTGATGCCGCTCCGGGGCTTCCGGCAATTCCCCGGGCTTTCTCCCGGTCAGCAAAGGCGCCTTTTGAATTTTAACTATGAACAGAGTTTTGAACTGGCTGAAACATCAGCTTCCGATAACAGCTGCCTGCTGTATTTTCTACTTTGTCCTGTCCATTCCGTTTATTGAATTTTTTCAGCTTTCGGAAACCACGGAGGTGCGCCCCTACTGCGTGCTGCCCTTTATTTTTTCTCTGCTCTTCGGTTTGTCGGGAGCTCTGGGCACCGCCATCGGAAATATCTTCTCCGACATGTACTACGGAGGCATGGACTACCGGATCTACACTCTGGGCTTCAGCTTTC
>NZ_JBGVBR010000066.1:0-7286 GCF_045225735.1 Succinimonas sp.
TGGCGGCAGGGTTAAAGAAGAGTCCCGAAAAACAAGGAAGCGGGCTCTGGAAAACATGAGCCGGCAAAAACTGCTGACCCAGGACAAGGGAAAGGGGAAATGAAAAATGATAAAGGGGAACCGGCAAAGAAAAACCGGGCGAAAAAATAAAGAGGCGAAGAAACAGAGACAAGGACAGAAAAAAGGGAATAACGCGGATCTGGCGGACAGGATGAGATTTGAACTCATGAACGCTTGCGCGTTGCCGGATTTCGAATCCGGTGCATTCGGCCACTCTGCCACCTGTCCACGGGAGCCCATTATATCCGTTTTCCCTGCGGGCGCAAGCAGAATCTTAGGATGCGGCCCCGGCTTCTCCATGCTGTCCCGGGCTCTCACTGTTCTGAACCCCGGCCCCGCTGGGCTCCGGCAATCTTTTTCAGCAGTTTCCCAATGCTTTAGCCGGGCTTGTTTTCGGATTGTTTTTGCCGGGATTTCCGGATTATAATTAAGGCGTAAGACGGTTTTCCGGCAGAGTTCAGGAGTTTAATATGATGCATTTCAAGAAGGTCTCACCGGCTCTGGCGGCTTTTCTCTTCCTTTGGGGCAGCATGTCCCTGGCCGCTCCGCCTCCCGCCGCGGCGGGGGCTGCCGGCGAAGAACTCCCGGAGGGCTGGACTCTGGGACACCGGTTCTTCAGCGAAATGCAGAAGCATAATGCCGTGATGTATACCAATGCTTCCAAGGAAGTCAATGTGGGGTACACCGAGCTTTATTCTCTGGAGTACGGATCCGTGGAGGGAGCCATGGTCAGCGCGGCGGAGGTTTATTCCTGCAAAAGAGGCAAGAAGGTCTGGGGAGCGGAAACCCTTACCTGCGACAATGATTTCACCCTGTACTTCTTTGAAAGAAACGACCGGGTGGTAATGCTTACCAGCGATTTCACCACCGCTCAGCAGGAGAAGGAGGTCAGGGCCTTTATCGGGCACATGTACTTTGGTTCCTTTATTCAGAGCCCCAAAAAAAGCCCTCGCTGAGGAGGGCCTTAAGCTTTAATCCGGAATGTGCAGTTAGGAGAGCGGCTTAAGCTTCTTTGCGGCAAAGGCCAGAGCGGTATCCACCACCTCCTGAATGGAGAGCTCGGTGGAATCCAGAAGCAGGGCGTCCGGAGCCGGCTTCAGCGGCGCCGCGGCGCGGTTGCGATCCCGGTTGTCCCGTTCCCGGATCTCCGCCAGAATCTTGTCATAATCAGCGGCTTTTCCCTGGGATTCCAGCTGCTTCACTCTTCTTCTGGCCCGTTCCTCCGGGCTGGCATCCAAAAAGATCTTCACCGGAGCATCCGGAAACACCACGGTGCCCATGTCTCTTCCGTCAGCCACGAGACCGGGGGCGGTTCTGCAGGCCTTCTGGCGATCCAGGAGGGCGGCCCGCACTCCCGGGAGAGCGGCGATCTTGGAGGCGGCTCCTCCGGTTTCCTCGTTTCTGATGCCCCGGGAGACATCCTCGCCGTCCAGCATGACGGCCACGCCGCTGTCCCGGGGTTCAAAGGACAGCCGGAGCTCCCCGGCCAGCTTTACCAAAGAAGGCTCATCCGCGAGGCTGACCTGATGCTTAAGCGCCGCATAGGCCAGCACCCGGTAAATGGCGCCGGAATCCAGAATGGTAAAACCGTACATTTTGCTGAGACGGAGACAGAGCTCTCCCTTGCCGGCGCCGCCGGGGCCGTCCACTGTGATAACCGGAATATCTGCGCTCATACCTGATAAATCCTTAATGAGTTAGATCCATGAAAAGCTCCCTGAGAAGATTCCTGAAGAGCTTCATGGAAAAGAAGTTTTTCTGAAGGGAACCTCATTATACCGTCACCCGGGCCTTCGGTAAGCAAAAACCGCTGGCGGGTTTGCGGAGCGGAGCTCCGGAAACCCGGAAATCCTGCTGTCCGGCTCCCGCAGAACCGAAACCCAAAGGGACGCGCCAAAAGGGGCTCCGGGCGCCGGCGGGACTGAAAAATACCGGAAAAGCCGGAAAAACGGTTAAAAAACAGCCAAAATCCCGCCCGGAGGCGGTTTGGGGCCCGTTTCCCCCGGGGAAAAACCGGAAAATTACGAATAAAACGTGCTTTTTGTTTACAAAGGTGATTTTTTCATTATAATAACAGCCATCGATGCGGACAGGTGGCAGAGCGGTTTAATGCACCGGTCTTGAAAACCGGCGACGGTTTATCCCGTCCCTGAGTTCGAATCTCAGCCTGTCCGCCACGTCATTGTTTTTGTTTTCCTTTTTTAGTCTTTCCCCGTCTTCCTTAAGTATCTTTCCTGTTCGTAATCTCTTTTGTTCTTTCTTCTTCGTTGTCCCCAATAGTCTGCTTTGTAACGCTGTTTTTGTGATCTCTGCCCGCGGTTTTTTTTAAGATCGCGAGAAATAAGGCATTTTTTTGATTATGTTTTAAGCAAAATTTTACAGTACGGATTGTGTATTAACTATACGTATTTGGCAGGCACAGGCGATAACATGCCGGTTTTCCGGAGGGCCGCGGCCTGAGGATCAAGTCCTTTATCCAGATAACGTAGCTCAAAGTGGTGCTGTCCGAAGCTCCTCCGGCTGATCCCGGATTTCCGGAGCGCTTCTGACAGATTGGGGAAATATAAAGATGCAGGCCAGAGAAGATCTCGCTATCAAACCCCCGGCTGTTTCCAAAAAGCCGGAATCGTCAAATACCATAGGCTCCCGGGACGGAGCCCCTCTGGATGCGGATAACGTCCGGCTGGCCGAGCGCATTCGCCTGATCATGGATGCCGTCTCCGCAGGTCTCATTGACCGGGATTACGTGGTGAAGCTGGCCGTGCTGGCCGTGCTGGCCGGACAGAACATTTTTTTGTACGGGCCTCCGGGCACCGCCAAGAGCATGCTTTCCCGCCGGCTGGCCGCCATTGTCCGGGACGGCAGATATTTTGAGCACCTTATGCACCGCTTCTGCACCCCGGAGGAGATCTTCGGCCCGGTGTCCCTGTCCGAGCTCAAGAAGGACAATTACGAAAGAAAAACCGCCGGCTATCTTCCGGAGGCCGACTTTGCCTTCCTGGACGAGATCTGGAAGTCCAGTCCCGCCGTGCTTAACACTCTTCTTACCATCATTAATGAGCATTCCTTTCATAACGGCAGCAAGGTGCTGACCGTGCCCTTGCGCTCTCTCGCCGTGGCCTCCAATGAGATCCCGGACGCGGAATCCGGCATGGAGGCTCTCTACGATCGCTTCCCGGTGCGCATTCCGGTGTTCCCGGTAAAGGGGGAGGACGCCTTCAGGCATCTTCTGGAGCAGCGGGGTGCCGGAAGCTCTGAGGACTTTCAGGGGATCTCCCGGGAGGAGTATGAGGACTGGCTCCGGCAAATCCGCAGGGTTCCTCTTTCTGACAACGTGATTGCCGTGCTCTCCCTGATCCGGGAGGAGGTGCTGAAGGTTTCCGGCACCGCGCTTTCCGTAGCCGATCATGATCTCGGGGACGGTGAGGATCCGGGAGTGTCTCCGCATGAGCCGCGGTTTTCCTATGTGTCTGACCGGAGATGGATGCAGGCGGCGGAGCTTCTCCGGGCGGCGGCGTTCTTTAACGGCCACGAAAAGGTTTATGTAAGCTCTCTCCCGCTGGCCGTGAATGCTCTCTGGAATATCCCCGGGGAGATCACTGCCTTCCGTTCTCTGGTGTATGACAGCATCAGAGCCGTGGTGTCAAAAGATATCAGAAGCGGGAGCTCCGGACGCTTCCTGGACACCGGCCGGGAAATCGGCGAGCTCATGAGCCTCTATGCCGATCCGGACTCCTTCAAGAGCTCCGGCATTCAGGTGAAGCTCACTCCCGAAAGAGAGGTCTGGTTCCGCTTCCTCAAGGACACCGGACTCTGCTACCGGGCCCTGGACAGGATGTGGCACAATGAAGTCGTCATGGAGGACTTTTCATTAAAGAGCATCTGGGCTCCCGGCATCAGAAAGCAGGTCAAGAACCCCGCGGAAAACGGCCGCAGCGGCTTTGTGCCCATTGTGGGAGACGTGATCCGCATTATCGTTACCCGAGACATCAACGGCTATCTCGGCAGCATTGATCTTCCCGGCCTGGAGTGCTTCCGCTTCACGGTGCCGGGCATGCTGGGCAGCAACGGCGTTCTTACCGAAGACAATCACTTTACCTGCCAGGCCGGCGTGCTGCCGAAGCTCATGCAGATCTACCTTAAAAACTGTCTGGAGCCCGAGGTGGAGCTCTACGCCCGCATCAGCGGTCTCCCCCAGCATCCCAGCAGTCTGGACGGAAAGCTCATCGTCACGGTGCGGATAAACTTTGAGGGGATATTCGCCGAACGCTTCCTGAGGAAGGACATTCCCTTCTGCGACACCGACAAGATGACGGAAATCAAGCCGCTTTCCGTGGGCATTGACGGAAAATCCCTGTACGGGGAGTTTTTCCATCAGCAGGGCTTCCGGCTGTACTCCGCCCAAATGGAGAATCATGACAGCGTCATTGTGGCCATCGAGGACAAGACGCCGCTTCCGGCCCGGGGCGAGGTGTGCGAATACTGGAACCGCTTTATGGGACGGGGCTTTGAGCTCTGCGAGGTGAACTCCTACCGGCGCTGGTTCAAAAGCATGGTTAAGGAATTCAACCTGGCCGAAGCCCGGGAGATCTCCTGCCGCATCATGCCGGACGGGCGGGGCGGCTTAATTCTGACCCACCGCGGGCTCTGCTGCATATCCGATGAGCTTTCCCGCATTCACCATCATGAAGAGCTGGCCGACATGGTGAACTCGGTGGTGGCCATGCGGCTTCAGGGCATTGACGACAAGCGCTGCCTTCTCATGGTGTCCTCCCTGAAGGGCCTGGATATCACCGGAATCTGGCTTAATTACGAAGGACTGTTTTCCATGCGGCCCAGCGAGCGCCGTGATGAAAACTTTGCAAAGACTCCCGGCACGGCGGAGCTGGCCAAGAAGGATAACGGCGATTATCTGGTGGCTCTGGTGAACGCTGAAGGCGTTACGGAATCCGAAGCGGCGCTGAATGCCCAGACCTATGAAGTTCTTACCAAATTCAACGATGACATCAGCCGGCTCTCCGAGAAGATGTCCCTCAATCAGAATCTGGTGGATGCTGTTTCCCGGGATCTGGAAAAGCGGGAGGAGCTGGTTAACAGCGATATCTTCCTGTCCGAGGCTGACAAGTACGATCTCACCCGGCTTCTGGTGGAGGTTTATGAACCCTACTTCCAGGAGTGCTCGGTTTCCACCACCTATGAGACGCAGCTTAAGGAGCTTCTGACCCGTTATGAAAAGATCACCATCCCCAAGATCGACATGAAGCTTCGGGAGGAGGTCAGGAAGGAAGCCGA
Organism: Succinimonas sp.; assembly: GCF_045225735.1. Classification (NCBI taxonomy): domain Bacteria; kingdom Pseudomonadati; phylum Pseudomonadota; class Gammaproteobacteria; order Aeromonadales; family Succinivibrionaceae; genus Succinimonas; species Succinimonas sp. The sequence goes on from NZ_JBGVBR010000066.1 coordinate 5,353, forward strand.
AAGGATCGCCGCCGAAAGAAAGGCTGCGGAGGAAAAGGCCCGGAAGCGGCAGGAAGAGGAAAAAGCCCGGGAAAAGGCCGCCGAGGAAGCCGCGAAGCTTCTGGAGAAGTCCCAGCCTTCCGGAAAGCCGGAGCTTTCTCAGGCGGATTTCTCCCTGGACAAGACCGGCCCGCAGGATAAACCCAGGACTGCCCCGGCCGGAGCAGCCCAGCCGGAGACTCCCGCCCCGCAAACGAGCACCGCTACCCAGCGGGTGGTGGCTGAGGTGGTGGCCGGAGCCGTATCCGGCGGCATCGCCGGCACTTTGGTTCGCGCGAGCTCGGAGGATAACAAATCAGATCTGAAGGCCTCAGCTCCCGCCGCCGGCGCTGCTCCCGCCCCGGCGGAAAAGCCGAAGCCCGAGCTCACTATCCCCCGTGATAATACCGAGCAGTACAAGGGGCCGGTGTTCGCTAAGACTATCCCGGGATCTCTTCCGGACAGCGCTGCCGGCAAGGCTCCGGAAACCGCGCCGGAAAAGATTTCCGAAAAGATTGCCGGCGGAGTTGGCAAGACCTTCCGCGCCGCGGAAGCCATAGCCTCTAAGAAGGCTCCCGAACAAAAGCCCGCGCCGGAAGCAGTGACAGCCCGTTCGGAAAAGCCCGTTCTCCATCAGGCCAAAAAGTCCTGGAGCTTTAAGAATCTCTTCGGCAAGGGGAGCAAGAACGGAGCACCGGCTCCCGAAGCCGCAGCTCCGGAGCCGCCTCCGGCCCCGGCTCCCGCTCCGGCAAAACCTCTTCCGGAAAACAGAACCCCGGATCGGGATCCCATGCGCATTGACGAGGCGGCCATCAGGGAACTGGAGGAGAGCGACGAATTCAAGTACCGCTTTGAGCCGACGCCCAAGGCCAAGGAGAGCGAGGTAAAGCCGGACGCGCCAGCCGCCCCGGGCTCCGCAAACGGGAACGTGAACGGGAAACCGGCCGCCGCCGCTCCGGCAGCTGCCCCGGCCCCGAATCCGGCTCCGCTTCAGGATGCCGGCGGTAAACCGGTAATAGGCGCGGCCCCCGGAGCCGCGGCCGCTGCTCCCGTGAAGCCGGTAATAGATGCCGGCCCCGCAGCTTCGGTTTCAGCGCCTCCGGCTGCTCCGGGAGCCGCTCCCGGATCGGCTCCGAGTCCATCTCCGGTCACCTCTGATGACGCCGGAAAGCCGGTGCTCTCCGGAGTTCCGGGAGGCGGCAATGCGGCCAAGCCCTCCATCAGCATGATCCCGGAGAATCCGGCGCCGGCCGCTCCGGAGCAGAAGCTGGATGCGGTCTCTCCGGCCGGTCTGGCCCGGGAATTGGACAGACTCCAGGGAACCCAGCCGGAAAAAATGCCGGAAAAGAAGCCGGATCCGGTGTCTCTTTCCGGAGCCTCCGCTCTCCCGGCAGGACTCATTAAAAAGCTTCAGGAAAAGAAAGCCCAGAAGGAGCAGGATGCTCCCGCTCCGGAGCCATTGAGAGAGATGCCGCTTTCGGGAGCGCCGGGATCTTTGGGATCTCCGGCTGCGACTGTTTCTGCGGCGATACCTGCTGCTCCGGCGATGGCTGTTTCTTCGACAGCGCATGCTGCTGCGGCGATGCCTACTTCTTCAGCCATGCCGGATCCCCGCGCGGATAATGCTCCGGTGCTGTCCGGATCCGCTCCGGCTCCGGAACCGGAAGTGTCCTCCGTGGTGCAGACCGACGTTGATTTTACCTGCGGCGTGGAGCTCTCCGGCCCCGAGGACATGAGCTACGAAGAACGGGCCCGCATGGAGAGATTCCAGAGAGCCCGGGAAGCCGCCAGCGAAGAATCCAAGCCGAAGCGCATTGATATCCGGGAGCTTCTGAAAAACCATCACAGTAATCTTCTGTAAGCCCGGGGCAGCCAGGGAAAGGAGCGAGCGCCATGGGTTTTGCAGGAGCGGGAGT
>NZ_JBGVBR010000067.1:0-3466 GCF_045225735.1 Succinimonas sp.
TTCCGGGAATCGAGCCCAACCCCCGCATTGAGTCCGTAAGAAAGGGCGTGGAGATGGTGAAGCAGGAAAATATCGACTTCATTATCGCAGCCGGCGGCGGCAGCGTTATCGACTGCGTTAAAAACATTGCCTGCGGCGCCAGGTATGACGGAGATCCCTGGGATCTGGTAATGGATGCCAGTCTCATTAAGGGGCATGTGCCGTTTTTTGCGGTGCTGACCCTGTCAGCCACCGGTTCCGAATACGATGGCGGCGGCGTCATCACCAATCCGGAAACTAATGAAAAGAATGCTCTTCTGGGGAACATTTTCCCGGAGGTGTCCATTATGGATCCGGAGTACACCTATTCGGTTAACGCCTGGCAGACCGCCTCCGGTTCCGCGGACATTATGTCCCACGTCTTTGAGTCTTATCTGGTGAAGGACGGCAATATCTTTACCGACGGCATCTGCGAGGCTATGCTCCGCACCATTGTGGAATGCACTCCCAAAGCTCTGGAGCAGCCTGATGATTACGAAGCCCGGGCTCAGCTTATGATGATAAGCTCCTTCGGCTGCTGCGGACTTCCGGCTATCGGCCGCACCCCGTCTCCCTGGGTATGCCACGGCATTGAGCATGAGGTGTCCGCCTTCTATGACATTACACACGGCGCCGGTCTCGCCATTCTGACGCCGCCTCTCATGAGATTCTGGCTCACCGAGGAAACCGCGCCCCGTTTCGCCCAGTACGGCGTAAGAGTATTCGGTCTGGATCCGAAGAACGCTCCCATGGACAATGCCGAAGAGGCCATTCGCAAGACTGCGGAATTCTTTAAGAGCATCGGTCTTCCCGGCACCCTGAGAGAGGTGGGCATTGACTCCGATGAGCATTTCGGGGAAATGGCCGACCATATCATCGCTCACTGGTTCGGCAACTTCAAGGACGCTCTCCGCCCGCTGAACCGGGATGACATCATCGGCATTCTGAAGGCGGCTCTTTAAGGAATTGCCGTCTGGCGAAGATTAAGCCGAGCGATTAAGCATTGTAATTAGCCTGAACCTGCCGGAAACAATGCGACAGGGCTCAGAAGAGAAATCTCCCGGGATTAAGGTTCCGGGATTTTTTTTGCTGAACTAAAGAGACCTGCTTTTGGAGCCTCTTATTTCAGCCTTTTTTCTGCCCCTTGCCGCATCGCCCCTTTGCCGCCACATGATTTTATAAAGGTTCGCGCCGGGAGAGACATTATTGCTCCTGCCATTTCGGAACTCCGCTGCTCGTTTTTCCTCTTTGTCTGTTTTGGATTCATTTTATGAAAGAGCCCCGTAAACCGGATGAACACTATTGGACAAAGAACCAGAATGCGCCGAGGATCGTTTCCTGGAGAGGCTTGGCTTTTGAGAAGGTCTGTTTTCAGCATATAGATCAGATCAAAAAGACACTGGATATATACGGCGTGCAAACCGCTCAGTCTGCATGGATCGGATCAGATGACGAATCAGGGGGCGCGCAAACTGCTCTCCTTCTGGACAGAGCTGATCGGGTGCTCAATATGTGCGATATCAGGTATCAGGGAGAGCCGTTTTCAGCTGACAGGGGGTACTGTCAGGCTTTATCAGAAAGACAGATGATTCTTGCAGCAAATATTTCTCCCAGAAAAGTGATTCGCCATACTCTTATCACGACTTACGGATTGGTGCGTAACGAATACAGCGGGTTATTTTCAAATGTGATCACTCTTGATGATTTGTTTGCCTGTTAGCCGCCTTTCATAACAGGCAATAACACATGCATGGAAAGAACGGGGCATTGAACGCCACACGATATGCCAAAGGTCCCTCAAAAGCTTCCGTCTTTCTGCTGTCGTTAAAATGTTTATGGGGCAGGAAACCGCCAAATTCACACACCCAAACGGCACCGGATATCGTTAAGCCATTCTCCCTTGTACTTAAAGTACCTCGGGCCGGCAATTGCATATTTCTTCCCGGAGAGCAGTTTTGCCAAAGCCGTCAAAGACATTGTCTCGCCATTGTACTTAACATTCTTATCATCAGCCACTGTTGCGACAATATTGGGATCAGCACAATACTCAATCGCAGCCATAGTAACCGCTCTCTCCGGCTATGATCCCGGGGATTTTGAGGATCCTGTAAGTATTCTCCCTGGAGAAGCGAAGAAAACAAATACTACACCAATACCATGAACGGCACATCTGCCGCCGCGCCCACCGTGTCCGGAGCTGTCGCTCTGGCGTATCAGGCCAAACCTGACATGACGGTATCGCAGCTCCGTTATCTTCTGGCAAAAACCGCCAGAAACGACACTGCGATGCCCACCCTGGCTCTGACGGCTCTGGAAAGATATGATGACTTCTGCGGAGAAAAAGTCATCTTTGATTACGGCTGGCAGGATAATGCCGCGGGTTTCCGGTTCGCTAACTGGTACGGTTTCGGGGTTGCTGATGCCGGGCTCTGGTGAAGGCCGCTTTGGAGTGCGATAAGGATCCCGTCTGCTCCGGCATGAAGGAGCTTCCGGAGAAATACGTATCCGCCAACGAGAATCCCTGCGCGTACACTGATGACTCCGGACGTTTAATAACCTGCACCTTCTCAGATTTCCAAAATGAAGAGGGAGAACCTCTGGGCCGGAAGGAACTTATTTTGGATGCCGTTACCTATGATGTCTCAGGTCTTAATTATCTTCCGGATGGCATTATAGAAGCCTGCGAACTGGCGGTCACCGCTGAGGATGAGAACATGACGGAGCACAACGCTGAACGCAAGAAGGCCGTATTTAGCGCCAATTCTCTTCTGGAGCTTATAGCAGAATCTCAGTCCGGCATTAAGTCACTGCTGAAGCCCCTTTATACCAACTGGGATTACCAGTCCGGGGTTAAAATTCCGAATATGAAGATTTCGATGTTTTTTTAAAGTCGCTCTGGAGCCTATGGATATCGCCACCTCGGCCTTTTATCAGGAATCCCTGAGGGAGGATCCGGACAGGAAGTTCCGACTCTTCGTGAGAAGCGCCTGTCAGATTGATGCGGACAGGCTTAATAAAAACATGCATCTTACCGTCTACGGCCGCAAAAGGTAAGCGATTCATGTTCAGAAGCATTCGCCCGGCTGCGGATATGCGATTTTCAGGCAGACACTCTGATCTGAAGTCCGGGAAAGCATTATAATTAAATAACCGCCGGCGCTGATTATTTTTCCGGCAATGCAGAATTTTAAGAAAATGCCTCTTTTCATATACCAACGGGGAGCGTTTATGACATTAACCTTTAGGAAAATCAGTTTTCCTTTGTTTTTAACGGCAGCCATGCTTATGACCAGTGTTTCCTTTGCCAATGCCGCTTTGGCAGATGACGGCGTGATTCAGAAAAAGAACTCTGTAATCTATACCGGCAATTTCGCGCTTGCTGACAAGGCAGGCGCTCAGGCTCAGGCCCAGTCTCCCCGGGAAACCCTGGGATCTCTTCACGACTATG
>NZ_JBGVBR010000068.1:0-5733 GCF_045225735.1 Succinimonas sp.
GACTCATCCGGGGATCTGCTGTGTCCGGAATCTGGTTTCAGAGCTGTCAGGATGAATGCTCCCCTTCTCATTAATTATCCATCATTGCTAATAAATATACCTTTAAGAGCATCACATTCAACACATTGGTAAAAAATCTTTATGAGATTCCAGACGGGCTCACGGCGGAAACATCGCTTTAGAAGCTTAATGGATAAACCCGAAGTTACCGGGAAGAACCGCAGGAGAGGAATTTTCAGAGTTCATAACATGGGCTCTTTTCAGGAGCTCTCTTCATGGCATGAACTTTTGCACTTTTTATTTCCGTTTGCGGATCTTTTCTGTAAGAGAATTGAAACACCCATAGGGTAATTTGGGCCATGGCCGTTTTGGAACTTGTCCGGGATGCAATAAAAACAGGGCATTTCCGACGGCCTTTCCGGAATCCTTACCAAGAACACTCAGACAAAAAAAGGAACCCGTTATGACTGCTGCATTCTCCCCCGCCGATCACGCTTCTTCTGCTTCTCCTGATTCTTCTGCGGTCTCTTCCGCAACTATCTCCGGAGCCGCCCTTCCTGTGGGCGTGCCCGGGCGGAATAAGAATCTCCGCCTCACCTGGAAGGCTGTCATTACCGGTCAGTCTTGTCCCCGGAAACTCTGGAATCAGTACCATGAAGCCATGATGAGCGAGGAAGAGGACAGTGTCTCCGTTCCGTCTGAAAATACCGGTTCCGATATCATGCCTCTTGATGTTCCCGCCGTGATTCGTTCCAATGCCGGCCTGACAACCATCATTGATGATCGCTGCCGGGAGTTCGACGCCCTCCTGAAAAACCTGAACCAGAATGCCAAAACCGATCTGGTATCTCTGGAAACCCTGCGTTTATCCAGCTCTGACCAGATCTTCGAGGGCATCATGCGCATCTACTGTCTGAACGGCCTGATTGTGACCGCCATCTCCCCGCTGGAAAAGCATGCCCCGGAGGAGCAGCGGCTTATTCTGAAGTTTCATTACTGGCTGATGACGGAGCGCGGGAGGCACTGCGACGGCGGTCTTCTGCGGGATCCCCTGACCGGCCTTACCAGTCTGGAAACATTTTCGGAAGAGGAGATGACGGAGTTCCGGAAGCTTATGGTCAGCCTGAAGGCCGCAGCTCTCAGCGACACTCCCCCGGCGGTAACCAAGACCTGCGCCCGGTGCTCCCGCTGTCCGGATCTGGATCATTGCGCTTCCGATGCCATCACTCCGGGCATTGCCGATTTTGAAAACATGTCTGATGAGGAAAAGCAGCTTTACCTCAAAAACGATTATGAAAAATACCCCCTCTTTGTCTGCACTCAGGGCAGCAGGATTTCCGTTACCGGCAAATGTCTGATAATCCAGAATGACAGCTTCCCGGAAATCAGAAAGCCTCTGGCCGAACTCAGCGCCCTTGTTCTGGTGGGCGGCATCAATCTCACCACTCCCTGCCTGAAAACCCTGGGTCAGGAAGGGATTCCGGTGGTATTCACTTCCACAACCGGAAAATGCCATGCCGTCTCCGTGGGGCCGGAAAGCGCCTATAAAAATGCCGCTGCCCTGAAATGTCAGGTGGAGACCGCTCAGGATCCCGAAAAGAGCATCGCCATTGCCAGAAGTCTGGTGGCTGCCAAAATCAGGAATCAGGTCAGCCTGATCAAAAAGATTACCAAAAATGACGGTCTGACATTAAAGATCAGAAATTGCACAGCTCAGCTTCTCAGACTCGCCGCATCCTGTTCTTATGCCCAAAACATCGGTCAGCTTATGGGACTGGAGGGTGAAGCTGCGTCAGCGTATTTTGACAACCTTGCCGAACAAATGACCGAAAGCAACGGCGAACTTGCCATGAACGGCAGAAACCGGCGGCCGCCCCGGGATCCTGTTAACGCCCTGATATCCTTCGGGTATGCTCTTCTGCTCCAGAATGTAATAGCCGCCCTGAAATCATGCGGGCTCTGCGAATGGCTTGGCGTGCTGCACACCGAACGTTCCGGGAAACCCTCTCTGGCCCTGGATCTTATGGAGGAGTTCCGCTCTCCGGTGGTGGATGCCCTGATAGTGACTATAGTCAGAAAGCATATGTTCAAAGCCTCTGATTTCGAAGAGAAATTCGATGATGATCATGAACGCTATGTTTCCCTGACAGAAAACTCTCGTAAGAGATTCATAACTCTGTTTCAAAGAAGGCTGGATACCTTATGCACCCATACTCTTTCCGGCAGACGCTGCTCCTGGCGGGAATCCATCTATCTCCAGGCCGGAGTATTTCTGCGGACTATCAGGGGAGATCTTACCAATTATGTAGGCATGGAGTTTTGAAACATGGAGTTCTGATCATGAAAAAGTTCATTTTTGTCGCTTATGACATCACCATTGATAAAATAAGACGCCGTCTTGTGAAGTATTTGGAAAACTACGGCCACCGCATTCAGTACTCGGTATTCTGCCTCCGGGTAACCGAGCGGGAGCTTTTTGAACTCAGGCAGCGCATTGAAGAGCTTACCGCTCCTGACCAGGGCAAATCGGTAATCTTCATCCCGGGGGAAAATGCTCACATCGAAGAAGTTATACCCAAAAGTCTGGACATCATTGGGGACATAAAGAGCTACCGCACGGAATCCTGCGTGGTGTGAATGAAACATCCGTCTGAACAGTGTTTCAGAAATGTCAGCGGGAGACAGCATTTTCCGGTTCTCCCGCAAAAATCAACAAATCCGGCATCTTTCTCCGAAACCTCATAACCTTGAAGATGCCGGAAAACTCCTTGATGTCACTCCTCTTGATTCCCGGCTTCGCAGTTCCGGGATTCGGGCAATATTTCTCTGTCACGATCGATAAAACTTCTGAGGCTGTTGCCCACGGTGTGCAAATCACCGTGCATGGTATATGGCGTATTGGAGGTGGAAAGCCGTACCAGCCTGCCGTCATCCAGAACAAACTTGCAGACATACTCTCCGCCGCACATCCCGTTATCCGGGCCGCCCTGACACTTGTCCAGTCCCAGTTTCCTTATCAGCCCGAAGATCTGGTCATAAACCTCTTTGTCCGCGCGATAGCCCCGGTGTATTTCAGGGCCGCCGAACTGGTTGCTGTAGGTGTGGATCTGATATTCTCCGGAGGCTTCATCAAGATAAAGCACCGTCTCATCATGGAGATCCCCCATGCCGGTAGCCACCGATTTCGAGCAGCAGTCCAGAAGCATCTTAAGGCCCTTGTCGCTGGGGGGACAGTATCCCGGGGGAAGTGTGTCAGCAGGGAATCCCGGAAAACCGCCGAGAAACGGAGACATCACCCCTTTGAAAGGCATCCCGGCAGAAGCAGCCGGCCGGGGCGGTACTTCAGAGACCGGAACAGGAGCCGCTTTGTCCGCATCCAGAAGCATGCCGCATTCGCAGCAGAATTTGGCCGATGCCGATACGATGGAATGGCAGTAAGGGCAGGCAAAGGCCGCGGGTTTAATCTGATCAGTCATCTCGAATCTCGCGTTGATTTAAAAGCATTAACAAACCGTACCCCAACCCAAAAGATTGTTTCTTCTTCCGGGAAGTCATTCCGGGACACGCCCGCTCCTGCAACCGAATCCCTTTTTACCTGGCCTGTTTTACCTCTGTACCGCGGCTCTCAGGCATCCCTTTTCCTGAAATCAGGTTCAAGGATCCGGGCACTGTCGGGGTTATAGCCGGAGATCTTCAGGAAGTAAAAGACACCGGGCTCCATGAACACCAGATAATCCCCCCAGAAAGCCATTTGGCGGGTGATGGCCCGGCCGGGGGTTTCCGGATCCCAGAAGCTCCCCATCAGGACATCCCGGAACTCGCCGGTGTAGATAACGGGATTCTTCCATACACCGTAGCAGGAGAGATGGCTGCCGGATTTGGAAAGCTCCTTCAGGAACAGCTGAAGCAGATTTGTCTCCTGCTCGAACACATGAACGGAGAGCTGCTGCTCTTCCAGAGGCGTATAAGCCCTGACGTACGATCTGAAGAACCGGAAGCGGCCTTCGCTGCGGATTTTCAGGAAGCCGGGGAAGACATGAATTACGCCGGTGACGGACTTCTCGTATTCGATTTCCCCGGTGTACAAGCCGACATTGGTGTTATTGATCCCGTAGGTGCTGAAAAGGTACTGCCCGTTGACATAAGGAGCCCTTTCGGGATCGCAGGACTCCATGTACTGAGACAGGAGAAATCTGCGGTACAGAAGCTCGCTGGTGGTGACCTTTTCAGGCTCTTTGAGATAATCCGCGAGCTCGTCCCGGCGGTGCTTCAGAAGAGGAGCAAGATCCTCATAGTCATAAAAAACGGTTGCGGCCATGGCTATTTCCCTTATTTTCGTTGCATTAGTTCCCGGCAGGGATGGCTGTTATCGCCTGTCCGCGGTAAAAACCAGCTCCGGAGCATCCGGATCCTGTTCCAGTCTGTCCAGGGAAATGCCTTCTTCATTGGCAACCCCGGTTTTTACCAGCAGGGATTCGACTCTGCGGAGATCGGCCATTTCCAGCCGGGCCTCCTTCACCATACTCTCGTCATTATCCCGGATCCCGTCTCGGAGCGTCTGGCAGTCGCCCTGAAACACGATCCCGAGATACTGCCAGAGTCCCTGCGGAGTGGCGTTGGCTCCGTCCAGAAAATCAAGAAAGTCATAAAACACGGCATGCTCCTCGGCGCTGACCGCCATAGGATTGGATAACCCGTCCGTCAGGGAAATAAGCCCGCACCTTAATTTAATCATCTGTTCGCTGCTCAGTTCCACGTTTCTGTTCTCCTGTCGTCGTTCCCGGCAAACTCAAAAGGAGGCTGCATGATTTTATCCACAGGCTTAATCAGCAGACCTTGTTACCGTAATTGTAACCAAAATTTGATTACGGAAGTTTTTGATTTTGGTGCGAAAGCGAAAGATGAGGTTAGATGGCAAATTACAGTTCCGGATGGATGAATTTTGCAGGGCAGGCAGTTTAGCTGTTTTTACCGCAAAAGGGTCTCCCCCCATGCGGCTCCAACTACATTAACAACTTACAGACTGTAGCTGATAGTTTCAATACCGCAAAAGGGTCTCCCCCCATGCGGCTCACGAAACCTAATAGAACGGTAGAGGGCGTACCGGTAGTTTCAATACCGCAAAAGGGTCTCCCCCCATGCGGCTCCGGAAATTTCACGATATAACAGGAAGCTCGCTGGTTTCAATACCGCAAAAGGGTCTCCCCCCATGCGGCATGCTAAGGCTGAACCTGCTGCTGAATCTGTTGCTGAGTTTCAATACCGCAAAAGGGTCTCCCCCCATGCGGCTCGGAAATACCACTAGGTGCATCATACAGCTTAGCAGTTTCAATACCGCAAAAGGGTCTCCCCCCATGCGGCTTGATCCCCGCCGTACCTAGAAGGTGGAGGTTCCCTAGTTTCAATACCGCAAAAGGGTCTCCCCCCATGCGGCTCGATAGCATTGATAAGGCCCTGAATGGGCTTAGTAAGTTTCAATACCGCAAAAGGGTCTCCCCCCATGCGGCCTACAACGATGCTCAAACTGATGAGGAACTTTTAAAGTTTCAATACCGCAAAAGGGTCTCCCCCCATGCGGCTAACACTGCTAAAGACGGTGTATTAATCCTGCCCACATGTTTCAATACCGCAAAAGGGTCTCCCCCCATGCGGCCTATAACTGGTATGAGTACTACGGCACCAAGATGGATGTTTCAATACCGCAAAAGGGTCTCCCCCCATGCGGCGGCCTGG
>NZ_JBGVBR010000069.1:0-14286 GCF_045225735.1 Succinimonas sp.
TGGGCAAATCCTCCACAAAAACCAGAGTATGATCCGGCAGCTTCACCGGAATGATCGTGCCCGGCTTAAAGTTTTCAATATCCCGGAGGGTAAGCTGAAATTCCATAAGCTGCACCTTAAGGCCCACCTTAACTCCCATGACCTCTTCCCGGAGAGCCTTGCTCCAGCGAATGTCGGTGTCTCCCTTGTCCGACTGCACGCCGGCATCCAGAAGCTCGCGGATCGGCTCCACCATGGAATAAGGCATGGCAATATGAAAATCTCCCCCGCCGCCGTCCAGCTCGATATGGAAGGAATTGATGACAATAACCTCGGTGGGGCTGACGATGTTGGCCATGGCCGGGTTTACTTCGCTGTCCAGGTATTCGAATTCCACATCCATAACCGGAGACCAGGCTTCCCGGTAATCCTCAAAGATTATCTTCATGAGCATCTGGATAATGCGTCTCTCGGTGGGGGTGAATTCGCGGCCCTCGATTTTGGCGCGGTACCGGCCGTCGCCGCCGAAGAAATTCTCCACCATGATAAAGACCAGCCGAGCCTCCATGGTGATCAGCCCCGTGCCCTTAAGAGGCCGGAAACGCACCATATTCAGACTGGTGGGAACGAACAGGGTATGCACATATTCGCCGAATTTAATCATCTGAACGCCGTTTATGGAAACCTCGGCGGTGCGGCGCATCATGTTGAAGAGGGAAATACGAAGATGTCTGGCAAAACGCTCGTTCACCAGCTCCAGAGTGGGCATGCGCCCGCGGACTATGCGATCCTGAGCGGCAAAATCATATTTGGCAAAACCGCCGTCGCTGCCGCTGTCGTCCTGTTCCGGTTCCTCCGGCGGCACATCGTCAACGCCATGGAGGAGCGCGTCAATTTCATCCTGACTTAAAATATCAGACACTTTGTCAGCCCTGCCCTGTTACTGCATTACAAAATCGGTAAAAAGAACCTTTTCCACCACCGGCTTTCCGGTTTCCTTCAGCATAGCCTCCTGAACCTCCTTAAGGCAGGCAGCCTTAACCTCCCGGCGGCCCTCTATCATGTTGTAGATGTCCGGCTGGTTCTGATACTTGTACAGCACCTCGCTGATGGCATTCTTTATCAGAGGCTCATGCAGCGTGGCCAGATCCAGATTGTCCTGAGAGTTCACGGTGATCTGCATTTTTACCTGCATCATGCGGTGTCTGGGCTTGGTGGGGATCTGGATGACAAACGGCTTTTTGATGTTGAGATAAAGGATCTCGGGAATGCCGGGAGCAGCAGCGCCCGGAAGCTGAACCTGAGGCTCCTCCGCAGAGCCGGAGTCGCCGCCGGAAAGAGCCACGGCAGCCCCGCCGCCGCCCAGAAGGAGCACTGCGGCCGCGATGATGATAATAAGCAGCTTTTTCTTTTTTCCGCCGTCATCTCCCCCGAGGTTAAGCTGCTGTTCCTGATTTCCGTCCGTCATAATTCCGTCCCGTTATCGCGCTGATTCCGCCCCTGATATGTTCCTGAAAATAATCCTGACATGCTTTTGCTGTCAAAGTCACCCCGGTTCCGGGCTTTGCCCCTCATATTCTATCTTTAAACCGGAGAGCAAAGGCAGATCAAAGCCGGAATTGTAGCAAATTTTGCGAATTTCCCGCCATCTCGGAGATCCGGACACTCTCCCCGCCGGAAAATGCCCCGGAGATCCCGGGGAAAAGTCCCTCAGGAACAAGGAACAGGAAGCGAAGAATAAGCCCCGAAGGGATCTGCCTCCGGGGCCGGCGGCCGCCTGTTACCAGAATTTCCTGATGCCGGATGCTCCCGAAAGAGTATTCAGGGCTCCCTTAAGGCTGTCCTGCCACTCGGCATGTCTGCCGGATCTGGCCAGACGTCTCAGGGAATTCTCCCATTCCCGTTCCGCTCTTTCCCGGCCCCGGGATTCCCCGCCGCTTTCCTGATCCACGGTATGTCCCTCAAGGCTGATGCCGGCCTCGGCCAGACTGTCTCTGAGCCGATCCATGCTCTGAGAAAGAACCTCCCGGGCCTCGGAGCTCTGTACCGCAAAATGCACCCGGGCTTTGCCGGAATCCCCCATTTCCACTTCGATCTTAAGGTGTCCCAGCCTTTCCGGAGTCAGAGCGATTTCCACCTTCCGGAGGTTGCGGGCGGCCATGCGGAGCACCTGATCCCGGAGCCTCTCGGCATTCTCCCTGGGCTGTCCCTCAAAAAGCCGCACGGCTCCGGTCAGGACGGCGCTGTCAGCTTCCTGAGCGCTTCCGCCGGTTCCGAAAAGCCCTTTCCCGAAAATGCTGCCGAAGCTCCCGGTTCCGGCGGCGGGTGCGCTGCTGCGGGGCTCCCCGCCCGGAATCAGTCCCTCGCGAGATCCGGAGGAACGCTGCTCCCCTGCGAAGCTCCCGCTCTCCCCGGTCTCATCTCCCCCGGTCTCAGCGCTGGCAGAAATCATGGCGCTGCTGTCCGGCAGAGTCTCCCCGGCGGCATCATCCTGAAAGCCGCTGTCCGAAACTGCCGCCAAACCTTCCGGCTCCCCGAAGAAGACCGGAGCGGAACTCACAATGCCGGTGCTGACACTCTTCTGGGCCATAAGGAGATTCAAGGCGTCCAAAGCGGCGCCGTTTTCCCGGACACCCGCTGCTTCAAGTCCCAGTCCGGCGGCGCGGATTACAGGCTGAGCCGACTCGCGTACCGTCACGCTTTTAAGACCGGTCATTTTGCTGAGAGATCTGAGATCCGGTGCTCTTTCAGAGGATTCCCTGACATTATCGGTCATTTTGGCAGCAAGCTTACCAGAAGGAGCTTCCCGTCCGGCAGACTGATTCCTGGCGCTGAAATCAGGACGGGGAGAGCTTTCAGGAGCGGAGTTAGCCTTATCCCCGGAAAGCTGTTCCGGAGCCGAAGCCCGCAAAGATGAAAACCGGATATCATGAGAAGCGGCAGCGCTTCCTGAAACAGGAGCTTCGTCTTCCCGGGAAGGATCAGCATCTGATACCAGATGGTTCCCGGAAGCCGCCGTGTTAAGCTGCCGGGCTTCAGAAGCGGCATCAGGGCCGCTTTCGGGGCTCACGAAGGCCGGAGCCTCATTTTCCGGAGAGGCTGCAGCTGACGCATAAGTCTCCCCATGGTCTTTGCGAATGGTCTCCCAAACCGATTCTGCCGGCGCTGCAGCTGCGGCTTTCGGCTGCAGGCCAGTCATGACCGCCTCAGGATGGGTCTTTTCCGGGGAAGCTGAAAAGCTCTCATGAGAATCCGGAATAGAAGCTTCCCGGCTCTGATTCGTCATAACCGCCGCAGCAGAGCGGAGGTTTTCCGGAGAAATTACGGCGCTCTCATAGGTCTCCGGAATGCTCTCGGGGACTTCCGGGACAGCCGGAATAACAGCTTCTTGGATCTTAGTTATAACAGGCTCCGCAGGATCGCGCTTTTCCGGGGACATTACCGCAGTATTCTCCGGAATTGCCCTGACGTTTTCGGGTATTGTCCGGGTGCGGGCGGCAGCAATAGCCGGATCTGAGACGGCTGCCTGAGAAAACATTGCGGATCCTTCAGAAGGATTGGCCAGCTTAAGCTCGGGAGAAAGTCCCGAAACCGGCTCTTTACCGCTGACCTCTGCGGAAACCGGGGTTTCCGGCTTTGCCGCAGTCATGCCGGCAGCGTTCTCAGGAACGGCGCTTTCCTTTGCTGACACCGGAATCATATCATCTTCCGGGACATAAACCATTTCCGGAGCGCTGCTTCCCCAATCAGCGGCGTTTATCACCGCATGTCCCGCAGCATTCCCGGCGGCAACGCGGGGCAGCGCCCGGTAATCAGGAGCTATTTCTTGTGTCTTTTCATTTGTCTTTATTGCCGGATGCTCTGCGGCCCCTGCTCCGGAGATTACCGCGATGCTTTCTCCGGCATCCGTAACGGCGCTTCCGGAAACATCATCCCGGGACAGCGAGCCGGTAACCGGCAGATCTTTATCCTCCGGCATGAGGTAAGGCATGGCCCGGTAACTATGCGCTTCCGAGGCAGGATCAAGGATCAGAGCTTCAGAAGCCGCAGGGGTTAAAGATTCAGCAGCATTCCCAGCCGGGGCCGTAAATGCAGTTACTAATGTAAAGGGCATCTCCTCCGGAAGCTCCGGGGTAAGTCCGGGAGCGGCAGCGGTAACAGTGGCTTCCCTGAGCAGCGCGGGGGCGGCTTCAGTGTTATCTTCAGCGCTTTCCTGAGAATAATGACCGGCAAAAGAGGTCTTCTCTGCGGCAGAAGCTGCCAAGGCAGTATCGTCATAATCAGATGACAGCAGAACCGGATGAGAGGCAGCGGAAACGGCGCTCTCCTCCGCCGGAGCGGTGTTTCCCTGATTAAGAACGCTGATGATTTCCGGGGTTAATGCAGTTTCGGAAAACATCTCCTTTATATTTACAGATGAAGGAGCGGCAGGAAGATCCCGGCTTCCGTTGTCCGGCAAAGCGGCATACCTCCGGAGATCCTCAGAGGAGATCTCCTCCCCGGCCCGGGACAGCGGATCATAAAGCTCATAATCAGCGCTGGTAAGCTCTTCACTATAGAGCTTCTGGCTTAAATCATCATTGTCAGCGGCAAGGTCATAGAAATCAGCCTCCTTGAGAGATTCCTCCCCGGATCCGGCTGCCTCTTTTGCGTTATCTTCCTTCTGCGCCTCATTGCCGTTAAGGGGCTTCAGATCGGCGGCAATCCGGGAAGCGGCAGTATCCTGAGTCTCCGGCAAAAAACTGCCGGCCGGTTCTGCAGTGATTTCCGGCATCCGGGTCTCGCTGTCGCCTTCATTCAGAAGACTCTTAAAGGAAATGCCGTTAGAGGCGCCGCTCCCGGAAACACCGGAGGCGCCGGCAAGCGGAGTTCCCAGAGTTAACAGGGATGAAGCGCTGGAAAAATCTGCCATAACAGGTAACATTGCCGTTTCCTTAAGTCAATTACATGACTGCTTGCTGAAATACAGCACATTTGATGCAATTAACCTGCCAGAAGATAAATTTCTGCAAAAATAATTAAATAAGAGAAGCTGAATACCCGGCAGAGGTCACTTTTGAGCCGGAAAATGCAGAACCCCGGCCCCGCATAAAGGGAGCCGCGGTTCTGAGAGTGAGAGAAGAAAAGATCTGCGTCGGAAAAAAAAGCCGTCCTGACAATCACAGCCGCGCGCCAAGGTCAAAATCCTCAGCCGTAAGCTCGGTCTCATAAAGCTTCAGGCTGTAATCAGAGACTTCAGCGGAAAGGTCGTAAAAATCACCCAGAGTCCAGATTTCAGATCCGGAAGCAGCCTGACAGTCGTTAGAGGCGATTGCCGCATCAGAACCGATAAGATCGACAACCGAAACATCCTGGTCACCAAAATTGATAATGCTTTTCAGAGAAACACCTGACTGTCCCAAAGAGAGACTGCCCTGACAAATGCTTAGAGCGGAAGCGGGATTCACTGAAGCGCTGGCATTTACTGATATCATTTTGCATTCCTTAAGTTATTGATAACTGAGTTATGTAATCCTCATTGCCAGCCTGATACTTGCAAGATATCTGCCAGATGCCCTCCCTGTTTTTAAAAAATCTGCCCGAAATCCCTGGCGCAAGAAAACGTTTTCCCGGGAAAGCCTTATCCTGCCGGCTTTCCCGGGAACAGCGCCGGGGATAAAAAAAATCAGGGAGCGGGAAAAGGATGCTGCCAATGCTTTCGCATTGCCGGCGCCGGAAAAATGACAGCTCCGGTATCGGTGGCTGAAAAGCCGGGAGAACCAGGTCAGAAATGACCGTGCCTGCAATGTCATAAACGGGCGCCGGAAGAAGCGATACCGGGAATGACGGAAGAATGATTGGCAGATGCCGGATAAACAGGAGCTTATGACGTAAGAACAGCACCTGAGGTTCCCGGAAAGAGGAACAGCCGGGGAAGCTGCTCACAGCGCCCCGGCTGCCTTTTCCCTGATCTCCGCATGCCCCGGTTTGCCGGTCGGAACCTGTCTTCTCAAAGACTGTCCCGCTCCTTAAAGGATTGCCGGATACGCCGGAAATACGAAGCATCAGGTAACTCTCAATGTCCCGCGGAATATGCGGAACCTATGAGTCTGTTGCAGGTGAAGAATCTCTCCCTCATACTGTTAATTCTGGCTGAGATCACAGTCGGCATCGGTTACCGGGATCTCGTAAAGGCTGACGCTGAAATCATCGGTCTCAGCGGCCAGATCGTAAAAATCGCCCTCGCGGAAGCTTACGGCAGGAGCAGAAGAAGCGGTATTGGAAGCTACGGTATTTGCGGCGAACATCTGGGATTCCTTAAGTCATTTTTATGACTGCCTGATTGTCTTTGGAAGGTCTTTGCTTTACTTCTGCAAGATGCTTGCCACACTCTGATTTCTTCAGCAGTTCTCCTGAGGCTTTAAGGCCCTGCCATGCTTTTCTGCCGCCGCTCGCTCCCAGGCTCCCTCTTCCAGTTCTCGTAATTCCGCTCTCGCATACTTTGCCAGCGCTCCCCGCATTCCCTTTGGAAGAGCATTCCGGGCCGGCTCCGCATCTTCATCCGTAATTGCCTGGCTTACCCGCTTCAGCAGGCTGCGCCGGTATCTCTTTCAAAGAGGTCTTGCAGCTCCGGCGTAATCTCATGAATCACCTCTGTAACAGATTATCCTGCTCATCATAAAAAAAGCACCGCATGACAGCGTGTTCCTGCGGAAGCGGCAATCCGTGCTGAATACATACTACCACAAGACCGTGTTTTACCGCATTAATCCGGGAAGCTAAGAATCATCGTGTGAAATATGACGCAAAAATAAAAGGCTTCGGATGTGACTCGTACTCCGAATCATGGATGATCAGAGCTCATGTCAGATATGGTGAAAAATGTCAGGGTTAATGAAAATCCCCGCCAAGATGACGGCGGGAAAAAAAGAGAGGAAAGAAAACGGAAAAATCGGAACAGCAACAGAAAAATAGTCAGAAAACCGTCAGCAAACTGACATGCTGACACCTGACCCGACGCATCCAGGGGGCGCCCCTGAGACGGTATTACGTCAGGATAATTCATGAGATACGGTCAAATGCCCTTAATCCTGGCTGAGCTCGCAGTCGGCATCGGTTACCGGAATTTCGTAAAGGCCGGCGCTGTAATCATCGGTCTCGGCAGCCAAATCGTAAAAATCGCCCTCGCGGAAGCTTACGGCAGGAGCAGAAGAAGCGGTATTGGAAGCTACGGTATTTACGGCGAACATCTGGGATTCCTTAAGTCATTTTTATGACTGCCTGGTGGTTTGGAAATTGTCTCTGCTTATACTCTTGCAAAATACCTGCCACCATCCGGTAAAAATTCATTTTTTTCCGAAATCTTATGATTGATGAGCCGAAGCACGGGATCGCCTTCAGGAATGTGCCTTAAGACTGACAGGTGAGACTTTCTGAACAACGAAAACTCCCCGCCAGATTGCCGGCGGGGAAAAACGAGAGGAAAGAAAACGGGAAGCTGTCGTAACAGCAGCAGAAAAACTGTCAGAAAACCGTCAGCAAACTGACATGCTGACACCTGACCTGACGCATCCGGGGTCGCCCCTGAGACGGTATTACGTCAGGATAATTCATGGGATACGGTCAAATGCCCTTAATCCTGGCTGAGCTCGCAGTCGGCGTCGGTTACCGGAATTTCGTAAAGGCCGGCGCTGTAATCATCGGTCTCGGCGGCCAGATCGTAAAAATCGCCCTCGCGGAAGCTTACGGCCGGAACGGAAGAGGAGGTCTGGGAAGCTATGGTATTTGCTGCGAACATCTGGGATTCCTTAAGTCATTTTTATGACTGCCTGATTGCCTGGGGATTGTCTTTGCTTATACTGCTGCAAACAGCTTGCCAGATCCGGTTACCGCATTAAGAAAATTTCAGAAAAAAACAAAAAACGTAAAAAAATGTATTACCTCTCACAAAAAAATCGTTCCGAAGCATCCCGCAGAACCCCATGACAAACGGCTCTGTTCGGAAACAGTCTCGGGAGCGCCGTTAATCAGAGCCTCCGGAATGCACCTTGAAATACCGGTTCGTCGCCAAATCGTCACTCATCTTCTGCTCCTGCTTCACCTCCCGGGCCAGCTTTTCCTGATGTCTCTTTTCTATCAGAAATTCAATGGCCTTTCTTTTGGCCTGGATCTCCTGGTAGAAAGTCAGACGCTTGGCGGTTTCTCCCTGCACCTTGCGGAGACCGTCCAGCTGCTCCTGGGAAATCTTGTCCAGCCGCCCGATAAAGGAGGTGAAATGACTGTAGGAGGAGGTGGCTACCGGGCCCTGCAATCCCTTATTGGTAAGCTCGGAGGAATAGAACGACCGGTACTGGTTTAGAGCGTCCAGCTGTCTTTTAAAGCTGCGTTCGGATTCCAGCGCCATGAGATAGGCGTTTCTGGCCTCATCCTCCTTGTCCCGGAGTCTTTCCAGAAGAAGACTTAAAGCATTGCTCATGACATCCTCGCCGTAACCGCAGCCCTTCCCGCTGTCATTATTTCGTCATTATTTCGTCCCGTCATCATCTCGTCATTATCTCATTATTGTCCCGCAGGCTTCCCGGGTGCCGCTACTGCATCAGCGTCTGGCAGAGCTGCTTCAGCCCATCCACTGAGTCCTTGTAGGGAATAACCTCCTTCATCTTCTGCTGGAGGAAGCTGTCAATATAAGGCTTCATCTTAATGGCCCGGTCAATGCGGGGATCCGCTCCGGCCTGGTAGGCTCCGATGGAAATCAGATCCCGGTTCTGCTCGTAAAGGGAGTAGCACTGCTTCACCGCCCGGGCCATGTTCATATGCTCGTCGGAGGTTACCATGGGCATAACGCGGGAAATGGACTTCTCCACGTCAATGGCCGGATAGTGCCCGCTGTCCGCAAGAGCCCGGGACAGCACGATATGACCGTCCAGAATGGCCCGGGCCGAATCGGCGATGGGATCCTGCAGGTCATCGCCTTCGGTGAGCACGGTGAAGAATGCGGTAATGGAGCCCTGCTTTTCCGAACCGTTGCCGGCTCTTTCCACCAGGGCCGGCAGCCGGGCAAACACCGAAGGCGGATAGCCCTTGGTGGCCGGCGGCTCCCCGATGGCCAGAGCGATTTCACGCTGAGCCTGGGCATAGCGGGTCAGAGAATCCATGAGGAGCAGCACGTCCTTGCCCTGATCCCGAAAATATTCCGCAATGGCCAGAGAGGTTTCGCAGCCCTTAAGCCGCATCAAAGGGGAAGCGTCTGCCGGAGCCGCCACCACCACCGAACGGGCCCGGCCCTCCTGCCCCAGGATATCCTCAATAAATTCCTTCACCTCGCGGCCGCGTTCCCCGATAAGCCCCACCACCGTGACATCGGCGGCAGATCCCCGGGTCATCATCCCCAGAAGCACCGACTTTCCTACGCCGGATCCGGCAAAAAGCCCCATGCGCTGCCCCTTGCCCACGGTGATCACCGAGTTTATGGCCCGCACTCCCACGTCCATGGGATCCTTGATGGGCTTCCGGGCCAGGGGATTCATGCGCTGGGGGGTAAAATTCTCCCGGCGATCCTTTATGAGAGGGCCCAAACCGTCAATGGGCTGCCCGATGCCGTCAATTACCCGCCCCAGAAGATGCATGCCGTAGGGAATGGCGCTTCCGGAGGAGATGGGGGTAACCCGGGCTCCGGGCACTACTCCCTTCAGATCCTCCGAAGGCATAAGATAGATTTTATCGCCGGCAAAGCCCACCACCTCGGCATCCATAGTGCCCGAGACGGTTTCGATGCGGCAGATGGAACCCACGGCGGCCCTGAGCCCCACCGCCTCCAGGGTCAGACCCACCACCCGGGTAAGTCGGCCGGAAACCCGGGGGCTCTCGGGGCCGCCGGGGATCATGCAGTTCTGCAGACTGTCCAGAATGGTCATGACTTAGCGCCTCCGGGAGCGGGGGTAATACCGGATCTCACGGGTTTTCTGCCCCCGGGGGCCGGAGATATGCCTCCCTGAGCCGGAGACACCGCCCGGGGCGGCTCCGGAGGAGCTTCCTCAGGAGGCTCGGCCGCCTTAAGAACCTCCTCGCAGGAGGGATCCTGAGCGAAGGAGGAGTTTTGAGAAGCATCCTTCCGCCGCTCCCGGTTCATGGCCAGAAACTCCGCCAGAAAAGCGTCAATTCTTTCCTCTATATTGATTTCAATGCTGCTCATGGCCACGTCGGCCCGGAGATCTCCGGGCTTAAGGGAGGGATCCGGCACGAGGCGCACGGCGGGATTGTTAAGAATGACTTTGACTTCGTCAATGAAGGCGGGATTAATGCTGACTGACACGTCTCCGGAGGCAGCAGGCAAAAGCCGGCAGGCCTCGGCAATTTCCATGGCCGCATAATCGGCGCTTTTGCTCACCTCTCTTTTAATAAAGGCCCGGGCCAGTCTGCCCGCAAGATAGATAAGCTCTGAAGCGGTTTCCTCATCCAGATCATGAATGGGCTTCACCAGATGATTGGCGTAGGAACAGAAACGGGCGGCCTGAAGCTGCATCTCCGCCATTCCGGCCTTAAGTCCCTCATCGTAGCCCTGCCGAAGCCCCTGCTCCCGGCCGTCCTTTTCGCCGGCGGGCACCCCCTCGGCATGTCCGGCCTCAAAGCCCAGCTTTTTGCCCTCCCGGAAACCGTCATCATAGGCCCCCTTGCGGATCTCCTCGATTTCCGCCAGAGTCGGCATGCTGGCCCGGATCTCAGCTTCCTCCCGGGCCCGTTCCCGGTTCCGCTTCTCATTCTCCATGCCCTGCTCATACCAGTCGCTGGCATACCCCATGGCATTGGTGCTTTTTTTACGGGCTTCAGTGCCGGCATCATTGAGATACTCGAACTCCATAAGGGAGGGGTTGTCATGTTCGCTCATAGGAAACTTTCACCAAAATTTGCAAGGAAAAACGGGCCGGTGCCAAATAAAAAAAGCCGCGGAGGCGGTGTTAAAAAGCGGCGGCAGCCGGTCAGCAAAGGATCCGGCTGCCGGGACAGCAAAAATCTGCCAGGAACTGGCATTATCCTCCCGGAACCTTTCGGCAGAAGCCGGCGGACATTGCTGAGAAAGATTACACAAAATTATCTCCGCCGCCCACGCCCAGCACGATCTCGCCGCTGTCGGCCAGTCTTCTGGCAATGGTAAGGATTTCCTTCTGCGCGGCCTCCACATCGCTGATGCGCATGGGCCCCATGGTCTGCATATCCTCCTTGAGGGTTTCGGCGGAACGCTTGGACATATTCTTGAAGATCTTCTCCTTGAGATTGTCGTCCGCCCCCTTGAGAGCCTTTTGCAGGAGATCTCCCGATACCTCCCGGAGCAGGGTCTGGATGCCGCGGTCGTCCACGTCGATAAGATTTTCAAAGACGAACATGAGATCCTGGATCTGCTGGCTCATCTCCTCATCGTTATCCCGGATGGCATCCATAAGCTGGCCTTCGATATTGGTATCCAGGTAGTTCATAATGGAAGCCGCCGCCTTAAGACCGCCCATCTTGGCCGCCTGAGCGCTGGAGGATCCGGCAAACTGCTTCTCCATGATTTCGTTGAGTTCCTGGAGAGCCGCCGGCTGCACCTCCTCCAGATTGGCTATGCGCATAATGAGATCCAGCCGCACCGGTTCCGGAAACTGGCTCAGGATTTCCGCGCTTTGCTCCGGCTCCAGATATGACAGCACAATGGTCTGAATCTGCGGATGCTCGTTCTGGATAATGGTAGCCACCTGCCGGGCGTCCATCCACTTCAGGGAATCCAGACCGTGAGCTCCGGAACCCATGATAATCTGATCCACGAGATTGCCGGCCTTGTCCTCGCCCAAGGCAGCGGTAAGAGCCTTCCGGACAAAGTCCTGAGAACCGATGCCGATGTTGGAATACTTCTGAATGTCCTCCAGAAAAAGCCGGTGCACCGCTGACACCTTCTCATTGCTGAAATCCGTCATGGAGGCCATGGCCATGCCCAGCTTCTGCACCTGCTTCGGCTCCAGATGCCGGAAGATGCCGGCGGCATCCTCCTCGTTAAGGCTCAGCATCAGCACGGCGGCCTTTTCAATACCGCTCATGGAGGTCAGTATCGTTCTCTGCTCGTCGGAAAGCTCGGTCTTGCTGAGCGGCCCCCCTTTGCTGCCACCGCTGTTACCGGCGTTTTTATTTGCTGCGGCCATGATTATTTCACCTCATTCACAGAAACCCAGTCCTTGACCACCTGCGCCGCCAGATCCGGCTCATTGGCCACCAAGGCCCGCACCGCCTTAAGGAGATCCTCATCCTTGTGGAGCTCCGGAAGCACAATCTGGCCGTTCTTGATATCGTAAAGCGCCAGAGGACCGTCCTCGTTTCTGACCAGAAGATTGAGGTCGTCATCCCCCTCCAGAGCCAAACCGTTATCCAGATCCGCCTCCTTCCCGGCTTCGTCAGACGGCTTGCGGTTTATGAGATTCATTACCAGAGGCCGCACCAGGAACATCAGAATGGCAATGATAATGAGAGCGGAAATGCCGATGCGAAGAGCCTTTTCAAAAGCCGGCCGATCATAGAAAGGAGTTTCCGCGAAGTCCTCGGCCTCCTGCTGGAAGAATTTCACTGTATGAACCGCCAGAGTATCCCCCCGGGTTTCATCAATGCCAAGACCGTTTCTAAGAAGATCCGCAATTTTGCCCAGCTCTTCCTGAGTGCGGGGCACCCGGGCCGGATTTCCGTCCTTGTCGGTGCCTTCCTTGTAATTAACGGCTACGGAAACGCTGAGACGCTCGATACTGCCGCTCTTCTTCTGGGAGTGGCTGATGGTGGTATCCACCTCATAGTTTCTGGTGGCGCTGCGGGAGGAATTCCCCTGAGATCCGATGTTAATGCCGTTGGTTCTGACGCCGGTGGCAGCCGCATCCCCGGGATTGACCTCGGGAAGCTGGGCATTGGCCGGCGGCTGATTGGTCGCCGCTCCGGGAACGCCGCTGGGAGTGCGTGAGGAGTTCAGCTCCTCGGATACCTGCTCGGAACGGATGGTGGGGGTGTTGTTGTAGGTCTGGGAGGTTTTTTCCTCATCCACATTGTCAATGGCCACCGCCACCATGGGAGTAAAGTTGTTATAGCCCAGAATCGGAGTAAGAATCTCCTCGATCTTAAGCTTATACTGGTTTTCCTTTTGGCTCTGGAGCTCCGTGGCTCTTCTCATGGCCTGAGAGGCCGCATCCATGGAACCGGAATTAAGAAGGCGGCCGTTCTGGTCGATCAGGGTGACCCGGGAGGGATCCAGTCCCTGCACCGCTGCGGCCACGCTGTCCACAATGGCATCAACCTCGCTGGGGGAAAGTGTGCCGGAGCCGGCAACCTTGACGGTCACCGCAGCCGAGGGATGCCGGGCTTCCCGGGTGAAGACGTTCCGGGGCGGAATGGCCAAAAGCACCTTCGCCTCGGAAATTTTGCGATTATGCTGCAGCATGCTGGCAATCTGCTGCTCCCGGGCGTATTTAAGACGTTCCTCCTCCTTGCGGGCGCTGACGCCGAAGCTAGAATCCTCCAAAAGGATCTGGGAACCGTCCCGGGGAGCGGATGACGTAATTCCGTCAACCGTCAGACCTTCGACGATCCTGTCGTAGTCATCCACGGTCACGGACACTGTATTCTTTTTGCCGTCCCGGATTTCGTCAAAGCGGTATTCATACTGATGCTGCTTGAGATAGGCGATTACCGCATTAAGCTCCTCCTGTTCGGAATAACTGCCCAGAGGCCGCATTACCGGCTCCCGGCCCCAGAAGATAACGATAAGAGCCGCCACCAGCATAATGGCAAGACAGAGAATAATAATGACAGAACGCATGGCATCGGCGTTCTGCAGCACTTTAAACGGGGAGGGCTTGGATACATTCACTCCGTCGGCCGCCGCTTCTCCTCCGTCGGCAACCGCAATCTCATTCTTGGCCATATTACCTCACCACCGGAAAACGTCCGTCTGGTCTTTTTATTTTAGAACTGCATCTGCATAACTGTCCGGTATGCCTCGGTCATCTTGTTTCTGAGCTGCACCGTAGCCTCCAGAGCAATGGAAGCCTTCTGGCTGGCAATCATAACATCAGCCAGGGTCATGGAGCGATCCCCCATGTCGAAACGATCTCTGGCGGTATCAGCCTTGATCTGGAGGCTGTTGACATTGTCCAGAGCCTGCTTAAGCATATCCCCGAAATCCTGAGCCCCTGAGGTCTCCTTAAGCCCTTCGGGTCTTGCTTCCGGCATTCTGCTAAGGCTATGGAGGGTCTCGGCGCCGCCGGCCTCAAGACGCATTCTGTTCATATTCATCAGGATGGAACCGGCATCTATTGTATTACT
>NZ_JBGVBR010000070.1:0-10083 GCF_045225735.1 Succinimonas sp.
ATGGTACCCGAGGCGGGACTTGAACCCGCACGCCGCTAAGCACTACCACCTCAAGGTAGCGTGTCTACCAATTCCACCACCCGGGCACAATCCGCAAGGCAAAATCCGTCAGCTGTTACTGCTGATCTGCCTTTTCATCCGAAGAAGCTTCAGATGCGGTATTCTTGTTATCCTCAGGAACAGTCTTTTCCGCTGCGGGGGGTTCAACCTTTTCCACCTTGACTGCAGCCTTGCTGTCGGAATTTTCCACCGGAGCCGGCTGGCTTACCTGAGCGCTTTCAGTCTGCACCCCTTCTTCGATTTTGTCAAAGGCGGCGTTTCCGTGGTCTCTGTGGTTGTTAATATAACCCAAAGCCAGACAAATTCCAAAAAGCGTGAATGCCAAAACCCAAGTGCTTTTGGTAAAGAAATTACCGCTGCCGGCAGCGCCGAACAATGTATTTGCCGCGCCTGCTCCGAACGAAGCCCCCATGCCTGCGCCCTTGCCCTGCTGAGCAAGGATAAAAGCCACAAGCAGAACCGCATTTACGAGAAAGAGCACCAGAAGTATTGCATAAGCCAGTGTCATCGTCGCATCGTTCCTTTAACCTTGTCATTCAACGCGGGCTATTCTAACAGAGATTTGCAACTTGACAAGCATTTTTTGAAATTTTTTTATTTTTGCCGGCGCAATGGCTGAAGAACGGTCAAAAAACAGCCAGTCCGCCGCCGGCAACGGCTTTTAAGGGGGAATATGGCATTCCTCCGCAAAAAAGCCCTCTGCGGCCGTCTCCTCCGCTCCTCAGTTCTGACTCTGCTTTACAATGACATCGGCAATCCCGGAGGCCAGCTCCTGCACCAGAGCGGCATCATAGCCTTCCGCCATCACCCGCACCAAGGGCTCGGTGCCGGATTTCCGGAGCAGAATCCGCCCCTGATCTCCCAGCCGGGCTTCGGCGGCGCGGACGGTTTCCTGCACCTTTTCATCGCTGAGCGCATCAAAGCCGGCAATCAGCCTGACATTGATCAGCACCTGGGGATAGAGCTCGATATCCTTGTGCATGTCGCTGAGATCCTTCTGATCCTCGCACATGGCTCTCAGCACCTGGAGAGCGCTGATAATGCCGTCGCCGGTGGTGGTGTGCCGGAGACTGATAATGTGTCCGGAGTTCTCGCCCCCCAGCTTCCAGCCCCTTTCCAGAAGCTGTTCCATCACATAGCGATCCCCCACCTTGGCCCGGGCAAAGGGAATATCCAGCCGCTTCAGGGCATGCTCGAAGCCAAGGTTTGACATCTGGGTGCCCACAACGCCCCCCTCAAGCCGCCCGGTCTTCTGCTGGTAACGGGCAATGATATAGAGCAGCACATCGCCGTCCAGAAGATGACCGTGAGCGTCCACCATCATCACCCGATCCCCGTCGCCGTCAAAGGCAATGCCCAGATTGGCCCGGTACTTCAGCACGTTCAGGATCAGGTTCTCCGGATGGGTGGAGCCGTAGCCGTCGTTAATGTTCAGGCCGTCCGGAGCATTGCCGATGGCAATAACCTCCGCTCCCAGCTCCCGGAACACATCAGGAGCCACCTGATAGGTGGCGCCGTTGGCGCAGTCCACCACGATGCGAATGCCGGCCAGAGAATAGAAGTTAGGGAAGGTGCTCTTGCAGAATTCGATGTAACGGCCCGGAGCGTCCTCCTTCCGGGAGGCCTTGCCCAGATTCCGGGACTCGGCCACCGTCATGGCATGATCCATGAGAGACTCGATCTTAAGCTCGGTTTCATCGGGCAGCTTGGTGCCGTCCTTGGAAAAGAACTTAATGCCGTTATCATAGAAGGGATTGTGGGAAGCGGAGATCACCACGCCGGCCTCGGCCCGGAAGGCCTTGGTAAGATAGGCCACGGCCGGAGTCGGCATGGGGCCTAACAGCACGGAATCCACCCCGGCGGCGCTGAAGCCGGACTCCAGAGCAGCCTCCAGCATGTATCCGGAAATTCTGGTGTCCTTGCCGATAACCACCTTCTTGGTGCCGGTTTCCGAAAGCACCTTGCCGGCCGCCCAGCCCAGCTTCATAACAAAATCCGGGACTATGGGATACTCCCCGACTTTCCCTCTGACGCCGTCAGTGCCAAAATACTGTCTCTGCATTTTTTAATCCCCTTTTAACCTGTTTTCCCGGGAAACTGCGTTCTCCCGGACCATCCTAATTCTTCTTCCCCAGCTTGAAAATCTGCTTGAGCCGGGGGGCCTTGTGTGAAAACACATTGGCATACTCCCAGCACTTCAGAGCGTCATACGTGGCCCGGACATCATGAACCCGGAGAATATGAGCCCCCTTGTGCACGGCGTAAAGAGCCAGCCCCACGGAGCCGAACACTCTCTCGTCCACCGGCACCCGCAGGAGATTGCCGATCATGGACTTCCGGGACACCCCCACCAGAAGAGGCAGTCCGAAGGAGGCAAAGGTATCCAGCCGGCCCATGAGCTCATAGTTCTGATCCAGGGTTTTGCCAAAGCCGAAGCCGGGATCGATGATAATGTTGCTTCTCTTGATGCCCGCATTCAGGCAGACGTCTATTCTTTCATAGAAAAACTGATTGATGTCTCCCAGAAGATCCTTGTAGGAAGGATTTTCCTGCATGTTCCGGGGATCTCCCTGCATATGCATGAGACAGACGGGACAGCCGGTTTTGGCCACAATCTCCAGAGCGCCGGGCACCTTAAGAGCCCGGATGTCGTTCACAAAATGCGCCCCGGCGTTAAGCCCCTCGCTGATGACCTCCGGCTTGGAGGTATCCAGGGAGATCATCACGTCCAGCTCCCGGGCGATCTTCTCCACCACCGGCACTACCCGGGAAAGCTCTTCGTCCGCCGAAACCTCTCCGGCGCCGGGTCTCGTGGATTCTCCCCCCACGTCGATGATCTGGGCGCCCTCCTTTACCATCTTTTCGGCATAGCGCACGGCATCGTCCAGCTTGTTATGCGTGCCTCCGTCTGAAAACGAATCCGGAGTCACGTTCAATATTCCCATGATTTTCGGAGCGGTAAGATCCAGCTCCCGGTTTCTGAATGACAGTTTCATCTTTGCCTCGGCTTTTTCTCGGAATTCCGGCTGACCCTCCGGACTTGGCAAGGCGGCGGGCCTTCTAAAAACAAAACCCCTTTCCTGCTGGGAAAAGGGGCTCTCGCAATAATCAGACTCGCGGGCTGTTATCCGCGGAATCGGTCTTCTCAGCCTTTTCCCCTTCCGGAGAAACCGCTTTGGCCGGTTCCGCTTCAGGCTTGCCGTCCCCCGGCTTGCCCGCCCCGGCGTCCCCGGCAGCGGCAATATCCCGCACCGGTCTTCTGGCCATGAGATCCTCTATCTGATCCGCATCAATGGTTTCATATTTCATCAGAGCATCCTTCATGGCATGAAGAATGTCCATGTTTTCCTCCAGAATCGTCCGGGCCCGGTTGTAATTGCGGGTCAGGATATCCCGGATCTCGGAATCGATAAGCTCCCGGGTGGATTCGCTCATGCCCTGAAGCTGAGAGGAGCCGCCGCCGTAGTAGGATTCCAGCTGATCGTTTTCCAGAAGCTGAGCTCCCAGCTTGGAGCTGAAGCCCCAGCGCAGCACCATGTTTCTGGCAATGCCGGTAGCCTTTTCGATATCGTTGGCGGCGCCGGTGGTGGCCAGTTCATTGCCGAAGATCAGCTCCTCGGCGATTCTTCCGGCATAGAGAGAGGCGATCATGGATTCCAGATACTGCCGGCTGTGACTGAATCTGTCGTTTTCCGGGAGATACATGGTAACGCCGAGCGCCCGGCCTCTGGGAATAATGGAAACCTTGTAAACCGGATCATGATCCGGAACCAGCTTGCCCACAATGGCATGACCGGACTCATGATAGGCGGTATTTTCCTTTTCGTGCTCGTTCATGGCCATGGAACGGCGGGCCGTGCCCATAAGAAGCTTGTCCTTGGCAAAATCAAAGTCCGCCATGGTAACCATTCTCTTGTCAGTGCGGGCCGCATTAAGAGCCGCCTCGTTAACCAGATTGGCCAGCTCCGCTCCGGAAAACCCCGGAGTGCCCCGGGCAATAAGAGCCACGTTCACATCGCCGGAGGTGGGCACCTTTCTCATGTGCACGGCCAGAATCTGCTCGCGCCCCTTAATATCGGGCAGAGCCACGGTAACCTGACGGTCAAAACGGCCCGGACGCAGAAGCGCCGAGTCCAGCACATCGGGACGGTTGGTAGCGGCGATGACGATCACCGCCTCATGTCCTTCAAAGCCGTCCATTTCCACCAGAAGCTGATTCAGAGTCTGCTCTCTTTCATCCTGGCCGCCCACAAAGCCCGCGGATCTCTTGCGGCCCACGGCATCGATTTCGTCAATGAAGATAATGCAGGGAGCATGCTTCTTTGCCGTGGCAAACATGTCCCGGACGCGGGAGGCGCCCACGCCCACGAACATTTCCACAAAGTCGGAACCGGAAATGGAGTAAAAAGGCACCTTGGCCTCGCCGGAAATAGCCTTGGCCAGCAGGGTCTTGCCGGTGCCGGGCTGTCCCACCAGAAGCACGCCCCGGGGGATCTTGCCTCCCAGCTTGCGGTACTTGCTGGGATCCCGGAGATAGTCCACCACCTCCTTGACCTCCTCCTTGGCTTCATCGCAGCCGGCCACATCGGCAAAGGTGGTCTTGACATCGGATTCGCTCATGAGCTTGGCCTTGCTTTTGGAAAAACCCAGAGCTCCGTGTCCGCCGCCCTGCGCCGCCCGGAGATAGAACACCCAGACGCCGATAAGGAGCAGCATGGGGAACCAGGAAATCAGGATGGACATGAGAATGCTGGGCTCCTGCGGCTTCACCCCGGTAGTCTCCACATTCATTTCCTCAAGCTTGGGGAGAAGCTCGGGATCCGTCAGGGGCAGCACCACGCTGAACTGCCGGCCGTCCCGGCGCATGCCGGTAATCACCTTGCCGTCAATCTTAACGGAGCTGATATCGCCGCCGGCAAGCTGCTTCTTGAATGCCACGTAATTGTTTTCCTGAGAGACTGAATCAGCTTCGTTCACGGCTTCCACGGCGTAAATAATCACCAGAGCTATAATCAGCCAGAGAAAAAGATTTTTAACCATTAAAAAGCTTCCTTAAAAAATGTCAGCGGAAGAATTCCTGTTCTTCGGCGCCCTTAAAACCCATTCCCACATAATAGACCTCCCGGGAACGCGACCTGGAGGCATCGGGCTTTCTCACCTTCACCGTGGCAAACGAATCCCGGAGCAGCTTCAGGTATTCCTGACTGCCCTGACCGTTAAACACCTTCACCACGAAGGATCCGCCCTTCCGGAGAATCTGCCGGCACATGTCAAAGGCCAGCTCCACAAGATACATGGCCCTTGGCTGATCCACTCCGGGGTTTCCGGACATGTTAGGAGCCATATCCGACAGGATCACGTCAACCTTGGTGTCGCCCACGGTTTCCAGGAGCCGATCCAGCACCTCCTGCTCCCGAAAATCTCCCTGAATGAAATCCACGCCGTTAATCGGGGTCATGGGCAGGATATCGCAGGCCACCACCCGGCCGGTTTCTCCCACGCAGGTTACGGCAAACTCCGACCAGCCTCCGGGGGCGGCGCCGAGATCCACCACCTTAAAGCCGGGTCTTATAAGACGATCCCGGCTCTGGATCTCATCAAGCTTAAAGCTGGCCCGGGATCTTAAGCCCTGCTTATGGGCTTCCTGCACATAGACGTCATCAAAATGCTCTTTCAGCCAGCGGGCCTGACTGGCGGTTCTCTTCTTTTTGGTCATATCGCGGAAACAAAGGCAAAACGGCCTCTGCTCTTAAAAAACGCTCTAAAAAATTTCACAAAACTGAGAGATAATTTTAGCTTAATAATGCCATTCCCACAAATAAAAACATGCTCGCGGGATCCCGACAATCACCCGGAAATTCCCCTGCGATCACACAAAAAACCGCTTTTGAAAAACTCGCAGACATCGGCTATAATCCCGGCGATTTAATCAGAGGAAAACACCCCATGGAACTTACTGTAAAACAGAAGCTTTTTCTGAAATCCCGGGCTCACCAGCTGAAGCCGGTGGTGATGGCGGGACAGAAGGGAATCACAGAAAGCCTTATTAAGGAAACCCTGGCCGCTCTCGAGGCTCATGAGCTCATTAAGATCAAGATCGCCGGAGAACGCGAGGCCCGGGAGGCCGCGGCTCAGGAGATCTCCGAAAAAACCGGCGCCGCCCTGGTGCAGATTGTGGGCGGGAATGCCACCCTGTTTAAAAAACGGAAGGAGAAATCCCAGTTTCAGCTGCCCCGGGAATAAAGCCCTCTCTTCCCCGATGCCCCGGCATGCCGGGGTTTCTCTCCGGTACCCCGCACTAAGCCCCGGTAATGTCCGGGAAATCTGCTATTCCGGCGGTTCAAAACCGACTGAATTGTGTATAACTCTGTTAATAACTTTGTTAACAACTCTGTGAATACTGTTCCGGATAACTCTTCCGGTTAACTTGACTCCGCTCCCCGAAAAGAAAAAATCCCGGAGATCTTCCGGGATTAGCGCCTCAGTCAGGCTCAGAAAAAGCCCGCGGCAAATCAGATATAGGAAACTTCCTTGATGTAGAATTCCATTCTGCCCTTGGGGATGTCCACCACTACGTCATCATCGGGGAACTTGCCCATAAGAGCTTTGGCAATGGGGGTCTTGTAGCTGATATAACCCTTGGTCACATCCGCCTCGTAGTCCCCCACGATCTTGTAGGTAACCTCTTCCCCGGTATCATCCCTTTCCAGCTTCACCGTGGCTCCGAACACCACCTTGCGCTCGCTGTCAGGAACCTTCTTCATTCTGGTAACATCAATGATTTCAGCGGTAGCCAGCTGAGTCTCCATATTCTTGATCTTGGCCTCGCAGATGCCCTGCTCCTCGCGGGCGGCGGCATACTCGGCATTTTCGCTCAAATCGCCATGCTCGCGGGCTTCGGCAATAGCATTGCTGATACGGGGTCTTTCCACCGACTTCAAAAATTCCAGGTCTTTGCGCAGCTTCTCGGCGCCTGCTACTGTCATTGGAGTCTTTTCCATTTACTCCGTCTCCCTAAAAAATAATAAAAAAAACGAGCCCCGCCGCTAAGCAGGACTCCTTTATGCTGACCATCACCGGGATCTTTGCCTTCTCCCAAGCCTGATTACGGCCCGGAACGGCTGGCATTCTAACATAATTAACACCTGAAAATGCCAACCTGAGTCACATTAACGGGGAATAAACCGGCAAAGGACAACTCCCGGCGGCTGTTACCCCTTCAGGTCATCAAAGAACTTTCTCACCTTCTGCAGGAAGCTTTCCCTGTTAGGCTCATGGCTGCCCGAGCTCTTGCTGTCTCCCAGAGAGGACTCGAAGCTGCGGAGAATGCTCTTCTGTTCATCGCTGAGCTTAACCGGGGTTTCCACCACGATATGGCAGTAGAGATCACCCGTGCGGGTACCCTGAACGCTCTTGATGCCCTTTCCGGGAACCCGCAGCCTGGTGCCGGTCTGCGTTCCTTCGGCAATGGTGAGACTGATTCTGCCGGAGAGAGTGGGAACCTCCACCTTGCCGCCCAGAGCCGCCGTGCAGAAGCTGATAGGAACCTCCACATGAAGATCATTGCCGTCCCGCTCAAAGATCTTGTGCGGTCTGACTCTGATAACAACATAAAGATCTCCGGAAGGAGCGCCGTTAAGTCCGGCCTCGCCCTTGCCGCTGAGACGCAGTCTGTTGCCGGTGGAAACTCCTGCCGGAATGGTAACCTCTTCCCGGATCTTCTTGACCACGCGGCCGGTGCCGTGGCAGCTGCCGCAGGGATTGGTAATCTCCTTGCCGGTGCCGTGGCAGTACGGACAGGTCTGCTCTACCGCAAAGAAGCCCTGCCGCATCTGCACCCGGCCGGTGCCATGACAGTGGGAGCAGGTCTGGGGCTTGGAGCCGTCCTTGCAGCCAGTGCTGTGGCAGGTATCGCAGGGAACATAAGTGCTGATCTCAATCTGCTTCTTGCAGCCGCTGGCAGCTTCCTCAAGAGTAATGTCGACAATCTTTTCAACATCATCTCCCGGCTGCTCTCTGGGAGCTCCGCCGCCGCCGCGTCTGTTTCCGAAAATATCTCCGAACATGCTGCCGAAGATATCCCCGAAATCAGCGCCGCCGCCAAAGCCGCCGAAGCCGCCGGCTCCGGCGCCGTTAGGATCAACGCCGGCAAAGCCAAACTGGTCATAGGCGGCCTTCTTGTTAGGATCGCTCAGGACTGAGTAAGCCTCATTGATTTCCTCAAACTTCTGAGCAGCGCCTGCCTCATGATTCCTGTCCGGATGATATTTCATTGCCAGGCGTCTGAATGCCTTTTTAATAGTCTGGGCATCAGCGCCTTTGTCGACGCCCAGGACTTCGTAATAATCACGCTTTTCGGCCATAATAGGGACACCTTTAAATCATATTCAAACAACAACGGATACCGCACAGTTCGCGGTATCCGTCTCAGCCGTTAAAAGGATCCGGCTCTGCCGGACCCTGAAACCGCAGGTTTACTTTTCATCCTTCACGTCTTCGAACTCGGCATCCATGGTGTTGCCGTCATCCTTGGCGGAAGAGGAAGCGGAATCCTGAGCAGGCTGCTCGGAAGCCGGCTGGCCCTGAGAACCCTGCTGAGTGTACTGAGGCAGAGCGCCGCAGATATCCATCAGCTTCTTCTGAGCGGCCTCGATGGCTTCCTTGCTGTCGCCCTTGGCAGCGGTCTCCAGCTCCTGAATGGCATCGTCGATGTTCTTCTTCAGGTCTGCGGGAACCTTGTCGCCGGCTTCGCTGAGCTGAGTCTTCACGGAGGAGATCAGCTGGTCTGCGGAATTGCGGGCGGTAGCCAGCTCGGCAAACTTCTTGTCTTCTTCAGCATGAGCCTCGGCATCTCTTACCATTCTCTGAATTTCATCCTCGGAAAGTCCGGAGGAAGACTGAATGGTGATCTTCTGTTCCTTGCCGGTGTTCTTGTCCTTGGCGCTTACATGGATACAGCCGTCGGCATCGATGTCGAAGGTAACCTCAATCTGCGGCACACCGCGGCGGGCCGGAGCAATGCCGGTGAGGTCGAAGTTGCCCAGCAGCTTGTTATCGGCAGCGCGCTTGCGTTCGCCCTGAAGCACTCTGATGGTTACCGCAGGCTGATTGTCCTCGGCAGTGGAGAAGATCTGGCTCTTCTTGGTAGGAATAGTAGTGTTCTTCTCAATAAGCGGGGTCATTACGCCGCCCATGGTTTCAATGCCCAGGGAAAGCGGAGTTACGTCCAGGAGGAGCACGTCCTTCTTGTCGCCTGACAGCACGGCGCCCTGAATGGCAGCGCCCACGGCAACGGCTTCATCCGGGTTAACGTCCTTGCGGGGTTCCTTGCCGAAGAACTCGCGTACCACCTGCTGAATGAGCGGCATGCGGGTCTGACCGCCTACCAGAAGCACGTCATCGATTTCGCTCTTCTGGAGATTGGCATCGCTGAGAGCAATTCTTACCGGCTCCAGAGAGGAGTTGACCAGATCCTGAACCAGGGCTTCCAGCTTAGCGCGGGTCATGGTTACATTCATGTGCTTGGGGCCGGTGGCATCAGCAGTGATGTAAGGCAGATTGATGTCAGTCTGCATGGCGGAGGAAAGCTCAATCTTGGCCTTTTCGGCAGCTTCCTTGAGACGGGAAAGAGCCAGAATATCCTTGCTGAGATCAACGCCGCTGGTCTTCTTGAAGTCATCGATAAGGAAGTCAATCACTCTCTTGTCAATGTCTTCGCCGCCCAGATGGGTGTTGCCGTTGGTGGAAAGCACCTCAAAGGTCTTGCCGCCGTCGCCGTCCTCGTCGATGTCAATGATGGAGATATCGAAGGTGCCGCCGCCGAAGTCGTACACGGCAATCTTCTTTTCGCCCTTGACCTTGTCTTCGCCGTAGGCCATGGCTGCTGCGGTAGGCTCGTTGATAATGCGCTTAACCTCGAGACCGGCAATTCTGCCCGCATCCTTGGTAGCCTGACGCTGCTGGTCGTTGAAGTAGGCCGGAACGGTGATTACGGCTTCGGTTACCTTCTCGCCGAGAATGTCC
>NZ_JBGVBR010000071.1:0-2523 GCF_045225735.1 Succinimonas sp.
TCGCCCCCGACATTTACGCAGTTGTTATTCTTGCAGGTTTCCGACCATTCTTCGCTGCCGGGAACCTTGTTGGAGTAATTGGTGTTGGCGTTGTGGATGATCGCCTTGGCATAAACCATGTTATTGGCTTCTCTGACGCTCCCCTCCATGTTTTTAAGGGTAGCTATAATGGCATCGCTCCTCAGTGAGACAAATTTGGGAGCGGCCGTCGCGGCCAGAATGCCGAGGATGACAATGACCACCACGAGTTCAATAAGGGTAAAACCGTTTCTGCCGTATCCGTGTCTTTCATAATTGTGCAGCATGCTGTGTCCTCGTCTCCTTTCAAGATTAACAGCGCTTTAAACCGGGGGATATTATCCCATAAACATGAAGCCTTGCATAATCTGAGGCATAAATGCGGCCCGGGATCGCAAAAACCGCGGCGAAGCATTTAAATGAACACCCGGAAAACAGCGTGGCAAACGGGGCTTTGCCGTCTTGCCCTTCTGCAGCCTGCCCTTTGCTGCAATTTGTCCCGCCGCCCTCCTGAAAATCCCTGTTGCCGTCATCAAAAATGAAGCATGCCAAAACTGACCGCTGACGGAATTCATGACAGACAGCATGCCGGGCTTTAACCGTAAACCTTATCTCTGTAACAAATCCTTAACAATTATTAAACGCTGTTTAACGAGGTACTGTGCGGATGTGATAAAATAATCACAGGGACTGTATGTTTTATTTTGCCGTATCGGAAATGGCGCTTTGCTTAACGGAATCAGGAGGCAGTGATGTTAAAACATGGTTTATCAGGAAGACACGCTTTACGCAGGAACGGCTTTACCCTGATAGAGCTGGTAGTCGTAATCGTGATTCTGGGCATTCTCTCGGCTTCTGCCACCGCCAAGTACATGTCCTTGCAGAGCGATGCGAGAATTGCCACCCTCAAAAACATGCAGGGCAATATCAAATCCGCCAACTCCATGGTGCTGGCAAAAGCGATAATACACAATGCCAAAACCAATTATTCCGATGTGGAACAGAATGTGGACAACTGGGATACTACGGTGAAGAATTGCTCTCAGGGGAACTGCGTTGACATCGGCGATTTGTGGGTGTACCTGAAATACGCCTACGTGGATCGCAACTCCGTGGCCTTTATTCTGGATGCCGACATTTCCGGCCTGAAAACCGAGACCGTCACCAATCCCACCATAAACAAGAAGATTAAGGTTCCCAAAAGAGATAAAAGCAAACCCGGGGACGTCAATTATAACTGCACCAGCGCGGGGGAATCTAAATGCGAGGGCTATGATTTCTGCCAGTGCCGGGGAAAAGTAAAGGATAGCAAGAACGTGGACAGGGACTCCGAGTTTATCATTCCCCGGGGATTTCCTTACAAAATTGAAAATCACACCGGCGGGGGCTGCTATTTTGCCTATTCCTCTGCTGAATACAATAAGAGTGACCACACCGTCAATCCTCCGGTGTATACCCTGAAAACCGGCGGCTGCTGATCTGCAGGCGTCTCCGCTGCGAAGGACGGCAACGCAAAAGACAACGACAGAAAGGACAGCGCAGGCTGTCCTTTTTTAAAGTTCCAGCTTACTCCTCCACGTAGGGAGCCCGGCCGGAGGAGCGGTTTTTGAAGTAATCCAGATCCGCGATGATCTTATGGGCTCTTTCCAGACTTACCGGCACGTCATTGGAATAAAACTGGCCGTTTTCCTCCTTGCGCAGGAGCTTTCGGGGGGAAATGCCGGAATTATCCACAATAAGGCAGGTGGCAAACATCTCCAGGGTCTTGTAGATGGAGGCCATGATATTGCTGTAGTTGGCCAGGATCTCCTTTTCATTAAAGACGCTCTGGTCAATGATGGTTTTGCCGAGACGGGAGGCAAAGGCCCGGTTTCTGATGCGGGCGATGTTGATATAGGGATCCTTGGTGAGCACAATGGCGCCGTGCACCCGATAGCCGGCAAAGCGGGCCTTCCTTATTATCGGAAAAAGTCCGTCATCCCCGGTGGTTTCCATGCTGAAGCTCTGCCGCCGGGCCATGTAGTTGTCAGCCATGGACATAATAACGGAACGGGTGGACCAGTTCAGGCTGTCAAATACGGCAGCCGGAAGAGCGCAGAGCTTGGTGGCGGCGAAAACGGGATCATTGAACTGGTCTTTCAGGGCGTGGCGGTATTCATCAAAATTAAGATGATGGGGCCAGCGGGGATCATCCAGCCGGAAGGCGACTCTGACGGTGGTCTTCCCGGCCCCGGCGCAGCCGACGATGGCATTGAGTTCAGGGGCCTGAGACCCCGGCCCGTTAAGTTCCGGGACGGAAACAATGTTATCAGCCATCCTAACCCTCCCCGTTTTCCTGAACTATCATGCGGAAGGCGCATTCCCGCTGCCCTTCCCGATCCCCGATTTTAAGGATCTCCTGAGCCATCCGGTCATTAAAGGAATGCAGGGAGACGTAGAGAGCCTGCAGCTTCTGGCTCATCTTCAGGGCATCTCCCTTAAAAAGATCCCGGGGCACCTTTCGCA
>NZ_JBGVBR010000072.1:0-3390 GCF_045225735.1 Succinimonas sp.
TGATCTCAAAACTGCCGGTTAAACCAAGAGTCAGAATTCTAGCACATCCTGATCCACATCCCGGGCTTCCACGGCATAGCGCCGCAGAAATTCCTGAAAATCCTTCTCCGACTGGATCAGCATCACCTCCCGGAATTTGCCGGTATCCAGGGACTTGAAGCCGGCCATTTTCTCGCCGGTGCAGCAGCCCACGCGGATCACGGGCTTTTCCCGGGATTTGTCGTAGGGGGTTACGGCGGGTTTGCCGCCGCCGAAGGAAAAGATTTTTTCAAAAAACATGACAGTCCTGCGCGGGATTTACTAAGGTATCGTCAGACGGGGTTAACGGGATCAGCCGCCGTTGCCCCACATATCCTGAGCTACCACCACCTCCACCCGGGCGAGCTTCAGGGAACCGATAAGCTCCTCGTCATAAGGGGGCTGATCAGTCACCAGTCTGGTAACCTCGGACCAGGAAGCGAAGGTATGCACCCCGGTCTGGGCGATTTTGCTGTGATCCGCCACCACAGTGACCGCGCTGCCTCTTTTGATAATGGCGCTGTAGGTGCTGCCGATATCATAATCCGCGCTGCAAAGGCCGTCCTTAGTCAGACCGGAGGTGCCCAGAATAATATGGTTGGCATAAACCCTTTCCACGAAATTGATGGTATCCGTCCCGAAAACGCACCGTTCCCGGGCGTTGTAGGTGCCGGGGCACATCTGCACCCGGATGGTGGAGTTGGTGGCCACGGTTTCGGCCACGGCAAAGGAATCGGTAACCACCAGAAGGTCATGCTTTTCAGCGGCAAGACGGCGAGCCACATGCAGGGTGGTGGAACCGCCGGCAATAATGATCACGTCCCCGTGATTCACAAATCTGGAGACCTCCCGGGCAATATTCTCCCGTTCCCGGACAAAAAGCTGCTCCCGCTGTCCCACATCCCCGTCCGGAGAAAGAGGCCGGGAAGCGCCGCCGTAGGTGCGGTTAATGAGTCCCTTGGCTTCCAGCTCCTCCAGATCCCGTCTGATGGTCTCGGTGGAAACCTGCAGATCCTTGGCCAGATCCAAAGCCCGGATCGTGGGAGTTGCCTGGAGTTCCGCGATAATCTTCTGCTGGCGTTCAGTCTTGGAAAGTCTGGCCATAAAAACACAATCCCCCCTAACACAAAAGCCAGACTGCTAGTCTGGCTCCCGATATCATCAAAACCTGTTCTCAGTCGAATAATGCGGTGTTTTCAAGCGCCGGCATCTCAACCTCGACAATCTCATCCTCAACCTTGCGGAGAGCCCTCTTCTGATCCTGGGTGTCCAGGAAAGCTTCGGTAATCAGACCTTCTTCAATTTCGCGAAGAGCGATCACGGTAGGCTTGTCATTTTCAGGATCAACCAGGGGATCACAGCCATGAACGGAAATCTGACGCGCTCTTCTTGCGGCGTTTAACACCAGATCGAAGCGGTTGCCCATCTGTCTTACTGCATCTTCAACAGTTACTCTTGCCATTTAAAAATCTCCTGATTAAAGCGCCCCTCTATGCCTTGCTGTCTTGCCCTATTCGGCACTCTCATGAGAAGCGGTGAGTATTGTATCACAAATTTTGTCATTTAATCGCAAAGCCGGCGGAATTTCCGGAATTACCGTGCTCCGGCCGGCCGCGCGGGAATCACCCTTCGCGCCGCGACGTTTTTCAAAATAGCGGCCAGGGAATAACGCCCGTATAGAACAGAGCCCCCAAAACCATCCCCAGAGCAATCCCCAGCATCAGCGGCCAGAGGAAACGGAAGCCCCTCCTTGC
The DNA here is from genome assembly GCF_045225735.1 of Succinimonas sp. NCBI lineage: Bacteria > Pseudomonadati > Pseudomonadota > Gammaproteobacteria > Aeromonadales > Succinivibrionaceae > Succinimonas > Succinimonas sp. The sequence continues at coordinate 1,773 of NZ_JBGVBR010000072.1, forward strand.
CCGCCGGGGTGTTCCGGAGGCCGGATCCCAGACGCTGTCTCCGGCATTTCCTTTTAAAGATTTTTTTTCATTCTCTTTCTCAAGCCGGGCCTTGGCCTTCTGAAAAGCCTTGTGATCCCGGCTGGTCACCTCGGGAACGGCGATAAAGCGGTTAAGATAGGAGAGCCGGGCTTCAGAGCCTGCGGAGAGCTGCGGCAAAAGAGAAAGATCCGCCTTCCGGAGAAGTTCTTCCTCGCAGGAACGGTTGCGCGCGGCGGCAAAATCAGTGATCTCGCTGAATTTGGCGATCCCGGAGCTCTCGGCATAAAGGGAGTAAACCACCGAACAGACGGAATGCTGATTTCCCAGGGGCCAGCGCAGGACTTTGGAAAGACGGGGATAGAGCTGCGCAATTAAAAGAGGTTCTCCGGTATCCCTGCTGAATGCCAGAAGCTCGATAAAAGCCCCCTTCCGGCAGACTCCGGTAAAGACTGCTTCCCGGCCCCGATCCTCCCGGGTCATTTCCAAAGTGCCGGACAGGAAGGCGGCCACCTGCTGAAAAGCGGGATTGTCCTCCGAAGAATCAGAGTCAGGGGAAGGCTCAGGGGAAGAAGACTCAGGCTCAGGCGCAGACACCGGATTGTTATCCTGATGGGCCTCAGGATCTGCCGCCGTATTCTCCTGAGCCTCAGGAGCCGGAGCGGGATCCTGTTCCCGGACTTCAGAAGCCGATTTCTCGTCCGGACCCCTGACATCATCATTTGAACTGTTTGAACTGGATGTACCGGTCAGAAGCTCCGTAAAGCGACGGGAATAGAGCTTAATCATGTAAAGATCGCTTATGGAGTTCTCGGGGGATGTTTCCGGAGATTTCTCAGCGTTGCTGTTCTCCCCGGAGCGGAAACCCTGCTCCGCCGGACTCTTTTGTTCTCCGCCATCTGTTTTATCCGGAGCATTATCCGGCACCGGAGAATCAGCATCATTCTCCGGTTCTGTCCCCTGAAATCTTCCCAGAATTTCCGCAAAAAGCCCGCTGTAATCTCCGCCGTATCTAAGGCCGGGATCCTTCAGTGGCCGGGGGAACATCCGGGCATCCATGTAAAGCTCGTATAGCTGCATGACCAGTGCTTACCTCTGTACTAAATCAAACAGGAAATCGCTTCCCGAGGGTAATTATACACCAGGGACAGGATAAATCACCGATGTGTCGATCCACGACGTTTTTGCTTTCCGGCATCAACATCATACCGACAGCTTACTTGACGTATGGGTTAAATGACAACCAGTCAGAGAAGTAAGAATAATATAACTGAAGATATCTGATTAAAGCTTCTTACTTCAAATTACAGTTGTATAGTACCAGATCTTATTTCACAAGGAAGTCATTAAACTCAATAATTTTTCATGATAAAGATTCATCAAAAACATTCCAAAATCATTTTTAAATTTAAACTGCTCTGATTTTAAATTCTCAAACAACTGAAGAAACACATCTTGTGTCAGAGCGAAAGGGACTTCGCCTTTCTTATAATCGACATTGAAATTCTTATAAATAAATTTCACAAAAAGCTCCTCATATTTACCGGACTGCATTGGATCAACAAAATGATTATTACTTTCACAGGTATTTTGCCAATCT